>JBEKNW010000004.1:0-53302 GCA_049522435.1 Xanthobacteraceae bacterium | reverse complement strand
CAGCCGCACAACGTACTTCTTGACCGCAATCTCTTTCCCCGCCACGAACCACCTCCATCGCTGCATCGCGGCGACAGAGATTCAGAAAAACACCGCAGAATCAAGGACGCGGGCGACTAGAGTGCGACGTCACCCTCCAACTTCTCGTCGAGATCGACTTGAAGCTTTTTCAGGGCGCGTCGCATGACGGCGAAGGTTGCTGCCGGCAGATCGCGCAAGTTGCGCCCTCCCGCGATGTCCTTCTCGATCAGCCCAAGAAACGCGGCGAGTGCCGGATCGCGATGCTCGGCTTGCGGATTATGAACCGTGACGCGGCCGCCCTCGATGCGGTATGCAATTTTGCCGCCGTAATCGACGCCAAGTGCTTGGCGCACCGCCTTGGGCACCGTCGTCTGTCCCTTCGCGGTGATCGTGCTGGTTTCTTCGATGATCGTGGGCATACTCGATCCTCTCAACGCCAACGACAAATGTAAGGATTCTTCCTTACAACGTCAACCTCAACTCGCGTGAGGGGCATTCCGCTAACTGCTCCATCGGCGCCGATCGATGCGGTATGCGCGACGCCACGCGCCGAAATCTACAGCTCCGAAGGTTTGATGCAGTGCAACCCGCAGTCGCCTCCACCCCGCCGAGGGCGAGACCGGAAGCTTAGATTCTGGCGATGCCGCTCTGCCACCGACATAAATTCCGAGCGTAGATAGGCTTCAGTCAAATCGGCTTATGTCCGTCGACGCTGCAACTATGAGTTTATCTCATTACGGCTTTGCCGCCTCGACAGCCAAGTCGATCCACACCGGCACGTGATCTGACGGCTTTTCCCAGCTGCGCACGTGGCGGTCGATGCCCACGTCGGTGAGCCGGTCGGCGGCTTCGGGCGAGAGCAGTACGTGATCGATGCGGATGCCGTTGTTCTTCTGCCAGGCACCGGCTTGATAGTCCCAGAACGTATAGAGGCCGGGTTCGTCGCTCGTCGCGCGCACGGCATCGGTCAAGCCGAGATGAATGAGCGCGCGAAATTCGGCGCGCGTGCGTGGCAGGAACAGCGCGTCGCTGACCCAAGCCTGAGGATTGCGCGCATCGGCGGAATCCGGAATGACGTTGTAATCGCCGGCGAGAATGAGCGGCTCCTGCAGCGAAAGCCGTTCCCGCACGTAGGCTGAAAGCCGTTTCATCCAGCCGATTTTGTATGAATATTTATCGGTGGCGGGTGGGTTGCCGTTGGGCAAGTAGATGCTCGCGATCCGTAGTGCGCCGTGCGCCGTCGAAACCGCCGCTTCGATGAAGCGGGCGTGATCGTCTTGGTTGTCGCCGGGAAGGCCCATGCTCACTTCGTCGAAGGGGAATTTCGACAGCAGCGCCACGCCGTTGAACGTTTTTTGTCCATGCACAGCGAGATTGTAGCCGAGCGCCTCGAACGGCTCACGCGGGAAGGCGTCGTCGACGCATTTCGTCTCCTGCAAGCAGACAATGTCGGGCTTGCGTTCGGCGAGCCAAGCGAGCGCCGAGTCGAGCCGTTGCTTGATCGAATTGACGTTCCAAGTGGCGATGCGCATGGGTTCGAATATCCGAGGACAGCAGAGGCGAGAAATATTCTATGCTTGTCGTCATCTCATGTGGGCACAGAAATCTTGCCGTACACGTCAATCAGCGTCTTTGCCATATTGCCCCAGGTTCGCGTCAGGATATTGCTGCGGCCGGTTTTTCCCATCTCGTCTGCACTCTCCCAGGTCAGCGATTTTATTGCTTGCTCAAGTCCAGCTCGGCAACCCGGCGGGTAAAGTATTCCGGTGCCGGGCGGAATATCTTCGGGAAGGCAACCTGTGTGCGGCGCAATCACGGCACGTCCCAGGGAGTGCGCCAACACGGCAACACCTGATGTCGTTACGCCGTGATAGGGAAGCACTGCGGCATTGGCGGCGGCAAACAAGACCGATACGGTCTCGGAAGGGATGTGCTCGAACTTGAGCATCATATTCGGGCGCTGTCCGGCCCGTCGTACCAGGTCCGCAATGTCGGCGCCTCGGCCCGGCTCGCCGGCGACGATTAACAAGTAGTCCGGCGATACTTCGGCGGACATCAGATCGATCAATGATGTTAGCCCTTTGTATCCCCGCACCATGCCGAACGCCAGGAGGATAAATCGGCTTTGGTGTAGGCCTAGCCGCGCTCTTGCGACGGATCGCGTCGGCGGGGCTGGGTAGGCATCGGCAAAATGCGGATGCGGTGCGACCGTTATAGACGACCGCGGAGCGCCGAATCGATCGGTCATCGTTTTGGCGGACGTTTCGCAGTGACAGATCAGCTGGTCCGATATGGCAACGAATTCGGCAACTGCGGCATTTTCGGTTTCCACGAAGATCGGATCGTGCCGAATGACGTTGTGGACCGTCCAGACGATCTTCCACCCCGATCGGCGCGCGCAACGCAGGATATTGATGACCGCCTTGAGTTTGCTTTCCTGTTCGCCGCGGCTCTCTGCTGAGTAAAGCGTATAGGGCCAGTGTAGGTGCAGAACACGAACTCCGTCACCGACCTGCTCGAAAGCAATCGAAGCGAACTCGCGTCGTGCCACGGCAACGCCTGCAGCTGTCAACGCTTCTTGGAACAACTGCAAATAAGGATTGGATGTTATCTTGTCGACTAAATGCACCTCGATTGTCGCCGACTTGCCGGTCATTTCGGTCGGTGTTCCGGATTCCTGCCAAGCTGACGGTCGGTGGCCATCATTCTCCCCATGGCCGCGAGCAGCAGACGATTTCCCTCATAGGGTAATCGCCCATGCAGCATGAGCACGTTATCGAGGACGATCACGTCGCCGGGCTCAAGCATCACAGTGATTGATTCCCGCCTTATGGCCTCACGGATTTCATCCAACGCGTCAACGTCCAATGGCGTGCCGTCTTCAAATCGGCAGGCGTGGTAGAGATCGAATTCGGTGCCGCTGGCGACGACCGTGCGCCAGGCTTCCCGTCCCGCATTCGACACATGCCAGCGGTGCGAAGGGGAGAAGAACACGCGTTCTTGTGTGCTTGGATGGCTGATGACGGCCGGTACCGTTTCGGCGACGAAAAGGTCGTTATTCGGATTCCAGTGGAACTCGGCGCCGAGTTTGGTCAAGATGCTGGTCACCTTATCGCGATCCTCAGTTTCAAAGGTTTGACGCCATGTTTTGGTGGGACCCGCTTCGTTTTTCAGGTTTTGAATGTAGGTGACACGATTGTTCGTGTATAATTCAACGGTATGACGGCTAAGCCTTCGCAGTAAGCGCCTGCCATCAACTAGAGAGGTTTCGCCGCCTGTGATGGCTGCGGTCAGGCAATTGAACATGATCAGGTCGGGATAGACCGCAGAATAGGCCTTCTCGTTGTGCGGAGAGATTGCGCGGGTGCTCGGCAGGTCGGACGAGTTATAGATGCCATCGCCCAGCATCTGCCGTGGCGCGTCTCCGCCGGTATAACGCATTGGCGATCCTACTAGCGCATGCGCTATGGCGCTGAACTTGTTGATGCTGTCAATTGAAAAGCCCCTGAAAATGACCGCGCCTGAGCGCCATAGTTCCCGATACAGACCCGCTCGATCCTCGGACAGACGAGCGAGCAGGTTCGCTTTGACTTGGCAGGCCGCGGCGCGTTCTGATTCGACGACCGGAATTTCGGCGAGGGCGTGGTGGGTCATCTTTCCGATACTGCCGCTCCTCGACATGAGTCCACACTGGGGCGACCAGGGCTTATACACCGGCTTCCGAAGCGATGATCCGTGCTTGCGGGCCTGCGGTTGTAGGAAGGGTAATAGAAATTGATTAGGACTTGCGGACAATGAAGCACGGCATCGCGACCGAATTCCGCCACGATGCGTTCTGCGAAGTCCAAGTCGTTGTGGCGCCGGTCAGGTCGGACCGCGCCCTGCGCCCTATTGATCTCGCACCGGTTGGGATGCCAGGTGCGCCACAGCGACGACAGGCGGCGAAACACCGATGCCCGATGGACCATCGCATTAGTGTCGATATATCCGGTCCTGCCGAAGTTGCCTGTAGTGAAATCGGAATCTGAAAACACGGCCCAATCGCCCCCCTCGGCGACCAGCACGCGCGCGTCCTGTCGGACCGCTCTCGACTTTTCATAGGGACTGTAGAAATTGCGCGAGTTGCAATAGCACAACATGACGGTCGGATTATCAAACAACACCGCTGTCATAACCTCAAGGAAAGTCGGCTCCCACGTATTGTCATCGTCTAGGTATGCGATCAGGCTTCCCTGAGCGAGTTTCAGGCCGTCGTTTCGCGGCTCCCACTCGATATGGCCGTTGCGGCTGTTGCGAGTGTTGGTGACGACGGCGATCCTGTCGTCTTTTCCGCAGTACCAGCGCAGAAGGTCGGCGGTCCCGTCACAAGACGCATCGTCGACGATGATCAATTGAAAGTCGCAAAGTGTTTGGCAAAGCACGCTCTCGACGGCGAAGAGCAGCGAACTTTCCGAATTGTAGGTCGGCATTATCACGCTCACGAGCGGGCGTGCGGCTCGAGCGCGACAGTTCTCGTTGGCGTCAATCGTAAACACCGAACTAGACACCCAATCGGTTCAATTGATATAAAGATAATCGATAAATATGAAATTACAAGTTGCAAGGCGTGGCGCTTAGCTCAGTTGAGCGCCCGCGACTGGAGACACTCGTTCGTCCGCTTGGAGGGATAGCGGCACGATGCTGAAATTCATTGCGAACGATCCGGTCGGGAAAGGCATTCATCGCAGCGGCTGGCCCTATGCTCTGCGAGCGCTCAAAACGCATTTAGGCGCGTCACCGGCAGGAGTGCTATTGGACGATTATATCGAGCGCACCTTCTTCTACGGTCGCAATGATCAATTGCGCAGCCCGCATACCGAGCCTTGGATTGGGATTTGCCATCATCCGCCTTCCATGCCCTCTTGGTATGCCCGTCGCGGCCTGCGAAGCCTCGACGACAGTGCCTGTTGGCAGGCAAGTTTGCCGTCGCTCAGGCTTCTTGTGACACTTGCCGAAAGCTCGACCCAGTGGGCGATCAAAAATTGGGGCAAACCCTGCGTCACCATACGTCATCCGACCGCCGTCCCACGATTGAAATGGTCGATGAGTCGCTACAGCTGTAATCCGAACAAGCGCCTCATCCAAATAGGATCATATTTGCGCAACACGCACGCGATCTATCAATTGCGCGCGCCCAACACATTGCGGAAAACGCGTCTCGTGCAGTCGGCAGTTTGGATTGATAACGCACACAAAAGATGCGCAGTTGCGTTCGAGCATCGCCCTTACGTCGGTGACGTCGATGAGATCGCGTCGCTGAAAGCTGACGAATTCGATCGATTGCTGTCGGAAAATATCGTCTTCCTAGAGCTGATTTCGGCCGCCGCGAGCAATACGATCGTGGAATGTATCGCCAGAAATACCCCGATCGTGCTCAACCGGCTCGATGGGCCGGAATATTATCTCGGGAAGCAATATCCGCTCTTCTATGACGAGATCGGCGAGGTCGAGTCATTGTTGACCGACCAGAAAATTGCCTCTGCGCATCTTTATCTCAAGACGCTCGATAAGTCCTGGATCAGCGGACGGGCCTTCGCTGCCGCGGTCGAGTCCGCGTGCAAGGCCTATGTGCCCGAATTTCGAACCGATCGGCCGGCGTCGGCGGCGCTTTGATGCCGCCGGCCTCGATGGTCGGCAGTCGTGCGTATTGAATGGCCGATAATCTAAAGCGCGAAGCTGGTGCCGCAGCCGCACGAGGCGGTGGCCAGCGGATTGTGGACTTTGAAGGCCGATCCGATCAGGTCATCGACGAAGTCGATCTCGGCGCCGGCCATGTAATTGACCGAGACCGGATCGATCAGCACCGTGGCGCCGGCGCGCTCGATCACGATGTCATCGTCCGCCTTGGCGTGTTCGGTGTCGAATTTGTATTGGAAGCCGGAGCAGCCGCCGCCCGCGACGCTGACGCGCAGCATGGTGCCCGCCGGTTCCTGGCGGAGGATTTCGCCGATCCTGCGCGCCGCCCGCTCGCTCACGGTGATGTTGGCCGCCATTCTCTCATCTCCGGCCGGGAACTCGATTGCCACGGCATCACCACGATAGTTAAGTGCAGCCCAGGCCGAGGTCAATTGCGGAGGCCGGGCAGACCGATGGCGATTTATGCCGCAACGCTTCGCGCGCCCTATGCGTGCGACCCGGGCGAGAGCCGCGGGCGGCTCCATCCGGAGCCCGCCAGCTTAGGCCGCAGCCCCTTTCGCCGCGACTGCGACCGCATCATCCACTCGACCGCCTTTCGCCGCCTCAAGCACAAGACTCAGGTGTTCGTGTTCGACGAGGGCGACCACTTCCGCACGCGGCTCACCCACACGCTCGAAGTCGCGCAGGTCGCGCGTGCGCTTGCCCGAGCGCTTGGCCTCGACGAGGACCTCGCCGAGGCGCTGGCGCTCGCCCACGACCTCGGCCATCCGCCGTTTGGACATGCCGGCGAGCGCGCGCTCGACGAGTGCCTCAGCGTCTTCGGCGGCTTCGATCATAATGCGCAGACTTTACGGGTGGTGACCGCGCTGGAACGCCGCTACCCGACCTTCGACGGGCTCAACCTCACCTGGGAAACGCTCGAAGGCCTGGTCAAGCACAATGGTCCGCTCACCGACCGGGACGGAAAGCCGCTCGGCCATTATCGCGCGCACGGCATTCCCGAGACGATCCGGCATTACGTCCGGGAGCAGGACCTCCAATTGTGGAGCTTTCCGAGCGTGGAGGCGCAGGTCGCCGCCTTTGCCGACGATATCGCCTACGACGCCCACGACATCGACGACGGGCTCCGCGCCGAGCTGTTCAGCCTCGATGAGATTGCCGCTGTCGCGCTCCCGGGCACGATCATCGCCGACATCCGCGCGACCTATCCGTGGCTCGATGCCGGGCGCCTCGTCCACGAGTTCATCCGTCGGCTGATCGGCCTCCTTATCGAGGATGTTATCGCCGAGACCGGGCGCCGGCTTGCCGCGCTGGCGCCGCGCTCGGCCGACGACGTGCGGCGAGCGCCATCGGGGGTCGCGGGATTCTCGCCTGTGATCGCGGAGGCCGACCGCGCCATCAAGGGCTTTCTCGAGACGCGCATGTATCGTCATGCGCGGATCAAGCGCGTCATGGACGAAGCAGCCCGCGTGATCCGCGATCTCTTTGCGCACTACAGCACGCATCCCGACGATCTGTCGGCGGAATGGAGGGAAGGGCTCGCCGGCGTTGACGAGGCGGCCCGCGCCCGCCGCATCGCCGATTTCATCGCCGGCATGACCGACCGCTATGCGCTTGCTGAACATGCGCGGCTTTTTGACTCGACACCGGAATTGCGTTAGGCGCGCGGCGCTGCAACATGGCGCCGCAACGTCGATTTCTTATGGTAGCGCATAATATTTTCGCCGAAATGCTCGATCGCGTTCGCCGCGCGAACGATGATTTGATTGCAGCCGGCGTTTTGCCGGCCGGCATTGATCTGTCGCGCGTTACGGTCGAGCCGCCCCGCGATCCGACACACGGCGACATGGCGACCAATGCCGCCATGGTGCTCGCCAAGGATGCCGGCAAGAAGCCGCGCGAACTTGCGGAGGTGATCGCGCAAAAACTTCGTGCCGACGATCTGATCGGCAAGGTCGAGGTCGCCGGGCCGGGCTTCATCAATCTCACACTCAAGCCTTCCGCCTGGATCACGGCGCTGCGTAATGCGGTGCAGCTCGGTCCGCATTACGGCGAGAGCGATGTCGGCCGCGGCGCGGCGGTCAACGTCGAATATGTCTCGGCAAATCCCACCGGACCTATGCATATCGGTCATTGCCGCGGCGCAGTGTTCGGCGACGCGCTGGCTAACCTGCTCGCCTTCACCGGCTTCAAGGTCACCCGCGAATATTACGTCAATGATGCCGGTGCGCAGGTCGATGCGTTAGCGCGTTCAGTTTACTGGCGGTACTCCAAACTTCGTGGCAACGAGCGTCCAATCCCTGAGGGCTTTTATCCGGGCGAGTATGTGGAAGAAGTGGCCTTAAAGATCAGCCAACTCTACGGCGATACGCTGATTGGTATTCCCGAAAAAGATTGGTTCCCAATCGTTCGCAAAGACGCCATTCACGCAATGATTTACAGTATTCAGAGGGACCTCGACACCCTCGACATTAGGCACGACGTCTTCTTTAACGAAAGTTCTCTCGTAGCGGGTTCATCGGATCGGGTTGGCGCCACGATAAGAGCGCTTCGCCAGCGCGGCTACGTCTACGAAGGCCGGTTGCCGCCTCCAAGGGGCGCCCCTGTCGAGGACTGGGAAGATCGGGAACAGATGCTGTTCCGTTCAACAGCGTTCGGCGATGACATCGATCGTCCACTCAAGAAATCCGACGGGTCCTACACTTATTTCGCGTTCGATATCGCGTATCACGCCGACAAGATTCGGCGCGGCTTTCGCGCTCTGATCGATGTCTGGGGTGCCGACCACGGCGGCTACATCAAGCGCATGAAAGCGGCCGTGGCCGCGCTGAGCGACGGGACGGCCGAACTCGACGTCAAGCTCATCCAGCTTGTGAGGTTGTTGCGCGCTGGCGAGCCTGTCAAAATGTCCAAGCGGGCAGGGGAGTTCGTGACGCTTCGTGAAGTCGTGGATGAAGTCGAGCGGGACGCCGTCCGCTTCATGATGTTGTTCCGCAAGAACGATGCCGTGCTCGACTTCGACCTCGCCAAGGTGATTGAGCAATCGCGCGACAACCCTGTATTCTATGTCCAGTACGGCCACGCCCGCGGCCAATCGGTGTTTCGCAACGCTCGCGAGGCGTTTTCCGAGTTACCAGCCGATTTCAGTGATCCGGTTGTCCTCGCCGAAGTGGATTTAGAGCGGCTTTCAGATCCGACGGAACTCGCCCTGATGCGGCGGATTGCCCTTTACCCGCGGGTGGTCGAGGCTGCTTCGGTTGCCCACGAGCCCCACCGAATCGCCTTTTATCTGTTCGATTTAGCGAGCGAATTTCATGCGCTTTGGACGCTCGGCAATAGCTCGCCACATTTACGCTTCATTATCCAGAATGATCGACAAATGACTGTGGCTCGCCTTGTGCTTGTACAGGGAGTTGTCACGGTGCTCGCGTCGGGGCTCGCGTTACTCGGCGTCCAGGCGCCGAATGAGATGCGGTAATTCCCCTCTGTGCCGTTGGGGGAACGAACGGCAAGGGCAGTCGAGGGGAATAGCTGACCGATGTTGTTTCAACGCCTGAATCGGGGCGAGTTCGATGGCTGACAACAATTTTCGCTCTTACCGCAGCCGCGATCCCCTGGCGCGGGACGAAGTCAATCCGACTGCGCGCGAAGGAGCAGGCGATCCGCTTGCGGAGCTGGCTCGGCTCATCGGCCAGACCGACCCGTATGCCGAGGGCGGCCGACATGAAGCTTATGGTCCGGGGCAATCCGGCGACGACACGACGGCTCCCGGCCTCGATTGGGCGGCCGACGACAGCTATGCCGAGCGGCACGATCGTGCGCAAGACCACTACGTCCCACCGCCGCCCCCGCCGCCTCTACCGCCTGCGCCTGCCGATTCGTATCCATCTTATGCGGCGCAAGAACGCGGCTATGAGAATGAGCCAGCGGCCAGCGGTCGATATTTTTCCGGCCCAGCGACAAAGTTCAGTGGCTTCCGTGAGGATGCCGGTGACCATTCGACAGCTGACGATGCCCATTACCGCGGCGAAGAAGCGCCAGTTTCATCCGGCAGGCCGGCATCGGCTTTCGCGGCAGCAGGGCCTGAGGACACCTACGAGGCTGACGAGCAGGAGCACGATGGCGGTCAAGCTTACGCCGCGGATGATTATTACGACGATCCGCCGAGCCCTCGCCGGCGGGTTGGTTTGGTCGTCGTGATGGCGGTGCTGGGCCTGGCGGTGATCGGGACCGCGGGCGCATTCGCCTATCGCGCTATGTTCGGTGGTTCCATGCTGCCGACGCTCCCCGCTATCATCAAGGCGAGCAACGGCCCGAACAAGATCGTGCCGAGCTACGGCGACGCCCAAGCGAGCAATCCAAGCCAAGCTGGAGCAGCGAGCGCCGGGTCGACCGAAAATCTCGTCTCGCGTGAGGAGCAGCCGGTCAATATGGAACCGCTGAAAGCGGCCCCCCGTGTTGTTTCGACCATTCCGGTTTTGCCCGGTCAGAGCTCGGCCCCACCCGCGCCCGTCGCGCCGGCGCCGACTGCTGCCGCGCCGGCGACTCCTTCGCCCGGCGGCGCTCCGCCGGCGCCAACGGCGGGCCCCCTCCCGCCGGCCGCCGCGGCGCCGGCGCCGGTTTCGTCGGAGCCGAAGAAAATCCACACCGTGACTATCCGGGCCGATCCGTCGCGCGGCTTGGACGCAGCGCCTGTTCCGCCCACGCCCACTGCCCGTAGCGCGGCACGGCCGGCATCATCGCCGGCACCAAAGCCGAGCACGGTGGCAAGCACGCCGCCCGCTGGGCCGAACGCGCCTCTTTCGATCGTCCCCGGCGACTCACCCGCTCCGGCACCAACGCTAGCGCCGGCGCGCACGCGCACGGCAGCCGCGCCAATGTCGGTAGGGAGCGCAGCACCCGTCACCGGGATCGCGGCAACCCCGTCACCCGGCGGCGGCTATGCGGTGCAAGTCACGTCCCAGCGCAGCGAGGCCGATGCGCAGACCGCGTTCCGGGCGCTGCGGGCCAAATTCCCCAATCAGCTCAGCGGCCGCGAGCCGATCATTCGCCGCGCCGATCTCGGCGCCAAGGGAGTGTACTACCGCGCCCTTGTCGGCCCCTTTGCCTCGACGGAAGAGGCCGCCGGAATGTGCAGCAGCCTGAAGGCTGCAGGCGGCAATTGCATCGTCCAGAGAAATTGACCCCCACGCGCTTGACCCTGGTGCGGCGCGCGGGCTAAGCGGCCGCGATGCGCGCTTTCATTACCGGCATTGCCGGACCTGCGCTGACGGACAAGGAGCGAGCATTCCTGCGCAAGGCGCAGCCATGGGGTTTCATCCTTTTTCGGCGCAACGTCGCCGGGCCCGAAGCGTTGCGCGATCTGATCGATGACGTGAGGAAAACCCTAGGACGTGCCGCCCCGGCGCTGATCGACCAGGAGGGCGGCCGCGTGCAACGCCTTGGCCCGCCGCAATGGCCGACTTATCCGCCCGGCGCCGCCTATGGCGCGCTTTACGATCGCGATCGGGAAATGGGTCTTGCTGCGGCGCGGCTTGGTGCCCGCCTGATCGCCGCCGATCTTGCGCCGCTGGGCATCGACGTCGATTGCATGCCGATCGCGGACCTGCTGGTTGCCGGTGCCGATCCGGTGGTCGGGGACCGCGCCTATGGCAGCGAGCCCGCCAAGGTGGCCGCCATTGCCAAAGCGATTGCGCAAGGATTGACCGAGGGCGGCGTGTTGCCTGTCGTCAAGCACATCCCCGGCCACGGCCGGGCGACCGCGGACAGCCACAAAAGGCTGCCTGTAGTTAACGCCGACCGGGCAGTGCTCGAGGCGACCGATTTCGCCGCTTTCCGTCCGCTCGCGGCGCTCCCGCTCGCTATGACCGCGCATGTTGTGTTTACAGCTATCGACCCCATCGCGCCCGCCACCATTTCGGCAATTATAGTGCGTGACGTGATTCGTGATTCGATCGGCTTCGAAGGCTTGTTAATGAGCGACGATATTTCCATGGGCGCCCTATCGGGCTCGGTCGGCGAACGCACCCGCGCGGCGATCGCGGCCGGTTGCGATCTGGTGCTTCACTGCAACGGCGAGATGTTGGAAATGCTCGCGGTTGCGGCCGAGGCGCCCTTGCTGGCCGGCGAAGTTGCGCGCCGCGCCGCGGCCGCTCTGGCGACCAAGAGGCCGGCGGTGCCCATCGATCTTGCCGCAGCCCGTGCCGAGTTTTTGAGGCTCATGACCGGCGCCTGGCAGCCGGCACAGGGATACGCATGATCGCCGAGGACTTGCAGTTTGTCACCGAACTCCCCGAGCGGGCCGCGGACGAGCCCGCGCTGATGATCGACGTCGAGGGATTCGAAGGACCGCTCGACCTCCTGCTGACGCTCGCCCGCCAGCAGAAGGTGGACCTTGCCAAAATCTCGATCCTGGCGCTCGCCGACCAGTACCTCGCTTTCATCGAAGCGGCGCGCAAGCTGCGCCTGGAGCTCGCCGCCGATTACCTGGTGATGGCGGCGTGGCTCGCCTATCTGAAATCGCGCTTGCTGCTGCCCGACCAAGCCGAGCCCGACGGCTTCAGCGCCGAAGACATGGCGACTGCGCTAGCCCAGCGTCTGCGGCGGCTCGAGGCGATCCGGCAGGTGGCCGAGCAATTGCTCAATCGGCCGCAGCTCGGCCGCGAGGTTTTTCCGCGTGGCCGGCCGGAGCCGATTGCCGAGATCAAGCGGCCGCAATGGTCGGCGACGCTCTACGACCTGCTTTCAGCCTATGCGGTGCAGCGGCAGAAACAGGCAAGGGCTTTCGTGCGGGTGCCGAAGCGTACGGTCTGGTCGCTCGCCGAAGCGCGTGAGGCACTCGAACGGCTCATCGGCCGTGCCACAGACTGGTGCCTGCTCGACCAGTATCTCCTCGCCTACATGGTCGAACCTTCGCTCGCCGCGACGATTCGTGCCTCGAGCTTTGCTGCGGCACTCGAATTGGTGCGCGAAGGCCGCCTTGAAGTGCACCAGCACGCGGCGTTTGCTCCGCTTTACGTCCGCAAGCGGCGGGATCAGGGCGAAGGCGGGGTTGCGGTGGAACCGGGGAATGGATGAGGGGGAGACCGAAATGATCTCTAATGTCGCGGAGATGCGTGTGATCGTCGGCGACAAAGAACACGAGGAGCGCGCCGAGGAGTTGCGCATCCTCGAAGCGCTGCTATTTGCCGCCGAGGAGCCTCTCGACGAGAAGGTTCTGGCCGCGCGGCTGCCGGCCGGCGCCGACCTACGCGCGCTGCTCCTGCGATTAGAAAAGGAATATGCGCCGCGGGGCGTGAATCTCGTGCGCGTCGGCGGCAAATGGTCGCTGCGGACGGCGAGCGATCTCGCCTGGCTGCTGACGCGGGAAACGGTGGTGACAAAGAAGCTCTCGCGCGCCGCCATCGAGACGCTGGCCATCGTCGCCTATCATCAGCCGGTGACGCGCGCCGAAATCGAGGACATTCGCGGCGTGACCACCTCGAAGGGTACACTCGATGTGCTGCTGGAGACCGGCTGGATTCGTCTGCGCGGCCGCCGCAAGGCGCCCGGTCGGCCGGTGACGTATGGAACCACCGAGGCGTTCATGTCGCATTTTGGGCTTGATGCGCTCACCGACCTCCCCGGCCTGGACGAACTCAAGGGCGCGGGTCTCATGGAAAAATCGCTGCCAGCCGGCTTCACAGTCCCGGTGCCTTCCGACGATCCTGCGTTGCGGGAGGACGAAGAGCCGCTGGAACCCGGCGACCTCGATTTCGGCCTCGCGCCGCCAGCCGAACGTGTCGAGGAATAGGCCGGGGCGTCTCACTTCGGCGTGATGGCCGCCTGCGGCTTGACGGCATTCGTGTTATGCTTGTTTTTGCCGTCCCCCACGCCTAGTTTCTGGCTAAATTCGCGGACTTACCGCGGGCGCTGCTGCGCACGGAGGATTCCATGGGCTCGCTGAGCATCTGGCATTGGATGATCGTTATCGCCGTAGGACTTCTGCTCTTCGGCGGGCGCGGCAAGATTTCGGACCTGATGGGCGATGTTGCCAAGGGCATCAAGTCCTTCAAGAAAGGTATGGCCGAGGAGGAAACCGCCGATGCCGGCCCGAAGTCGGAAGCCCCGGTCAAGTCCATCGACCATCAGCCGGCCGGCGAGGTCAAACGGCGCGCCGAGACCGAAAGCAAGGTCGGGGGGGCACGCTGAGCTGAGGTCCCTTGCGGCTAGTCCTGCCGGACATTGGGCCGGCGGTTGACGCGGAATGGGCGGGTGAGCCGGCCGGGGAGTTTCCATGTTCGACATCTCTTGGACCGAGTTCCTGCTGATCGGCGTCGTGGCGCTGATCGTGATCGGTCCGAAGGAATTGCCCGCGGTGATGCGCACCATGGGGCAGTGGACGCGCAAGGTGCGCAGCATGGCCGCCGATTTTCAGAATCAGTTTCAGGAAGCGATCCGCGAAGCGGAAATGGCCGACCTCAAGAAGCAGGTCGACGACATGGCGCACGATATCAAGCACTACGACCCGCTCAAGGACGTGCGCGCCGACGTCGAAGCCATGGGCAAGGACGTAGCGACTACGCTAGAGAGCAAGCCGGCTTCGCCAACGCTCGCGGATGTTGCAGTTGCCGCTTCAGCCGCTGAGGCTTCGGTCGCATTGCCCATCGCCGAATCCGCGGCCGAATTCCGCGAACAGGACGTCGTCGCCGCGGCTACGGAGCCGGTCACGCCGGAAGCCGCCGAGAAAACCGCCGAGCCGGACAGCACAGGGCGCGCCGGATGACCCGGGAAGAAGAAGAGAAGGAGATCGAAGCCACCAAGGCGCCGTTGATGGAGCACTTGGTCGAGCTGCGCGGGCGGCTCATCAAGGCGCTCGCCGCCTTCGCCGTTGCGGCCGTGGTCTGCTTCTTCTTCGCCCGGCACATCTACAATGTGCTGACCTGGCCTTACATCTGGGTGGCCGGCGCGGAGAATTCGAAGTTCATCTACACCGGCCTGCTCGAATATTTCATCGTGCAGCTCAAGCTGGCGATGTTCGGCGCGGCGTTCATCGCGTTCCCGGTGATCGCCACCCAGATCTATATGTTCGTCGCGCCGGGACTTTATCGGCAGGAACGGCAAGCGTTCCTGCCCTACCTCGTCGCCACGCCGATCTTTTTTCTGATGGGCTCGATGGTCGTCTATTTCGTGGTCTGGCCGATGCTGGCGCGCTTCTCGCTCAGCATGCAGCAAATGGGCGGCCCCGGCCAGGCGTCGATCGAGTTGCTGCCGAAGGTCGAGGACTATCTCTCGCTGATGATGAAGCTCATTCTCGCCTTCGGCATCGCCTTCCAGCTTCCGGTGATCCTCACGCTCCTTGGCCGCGTCGGCATCATCACCTCCGACCAGCTCAAATCGAAGCGCCGCTACTTTATTGTCGCCGCCTTCGTGATCGCGGCCGTGCTCACGCCGCCCGACGTGCTCAGCCAGATGTCGCTTGCGCTGCCGCTGGTCGCCCTCTACGAGGGCTCGATCTGGTCGGTGCGGATAGTCGAGCGCCGCATGGCGGCCGAGCGCGCGGCTGCTGCCGCGGCGGCGTCGGCCAAGCCCGCGGAGTGAAAGACGCGTATCGTTTGAGCTATTGATTCGTCATGCCCGGGCTTGACCCGGGCATCCACGTCTTGAGCCTCGCAGGGACAAAGACGTGGATGGCCGGAACGAGTCCGGCCATGACGTGGAACAGAGCAAGTGCCGCATGCACGACATCCGCTTCATCCGCGACAATCCGGCCGACTTCGATCGCGCGCTGGCGCGGCGTGGACTCGCGCCGCAGGTACGACGGCTGATCGCGCTCGATGAGAAGCGGCGCGAAAAAATCCTCGAACTGGAGACCGCGCAGGCGCGCCGCAACGCCGCCTCGAAAGAAATCGGCGAGGCAAAGAAGAAAAAAGACGAGGAAATGGCGAAAGGTTTGCTGATCGAAGTTGCCGCTCTCAAGGAATCGATCCCCGCCATGGAGGCGCAAGAGCGCGCCGCGACCGTAGACCTCCACAAGGCGCTCGCCGAAATCCCCAATCTTCCGCTCGACGAAGTGCCCGACGGCAAAGATGAGAAAGACAACGTCGAGCGTCATCACTTTGGGGCGAAGCGCGATTATGCGTTCGCGCCCAAGCAGCATTTCGAGCTCGGTGAAGCGCTCGGCCAGATGGATTTTGAGACCGCGGCAAAGCTCTCTGGCGCACGCTTTGTCGTGTTGAAAAAAGGTCTCGCACGCTTGGAGCGCGCGCTTGGCCAATTCATGCTCGATGTGCACACGAGCGAGCCGCATAACTACACCGAGGTCGCGCCCCCACTTTTAGTGCGCGACGAGGTGATGTTTGGCACGGCGCAATTGCCGAAGTTTGCGGAGGATCAATTCCACGCAGCGAGCGGTGGGCCTTTAGATAGAAAATTGATGGCGCTAGTTGAGGAGCGCTTCAACAATGTGGTCCAAGTTGCGCAATTCAGGCTCAAAGGTGAGGTACCGATCGACGTTATTGAACAGAATGTTGCGTTCCTTCGTTTTGAAGCAATGAAGGACTACCGCTGGCTCATCCCCACCGCCGAAGTCCCCCTCACAAACCTCGTCCGCGAATCCATCATCGACGAAGCGCAGCTGCCGATGCGAGTCACGGCCTGCACGCCCTGTTTCCGCGCCGAGGCTGGCGCCGCCGGCAAGGATACGCGCGGAATGATCCGCCAGCATCAGTTCACCAAAGTCGAGCTTGTCTCCATCACCACGCCCGAGCAGTCGAAAGACGAGCACGAGCGCATGCTCTCCTGCGCCGAAGAAATCTTGCGGCGGCTCGACCTGCATTATCGCGTGGTGACGTTGTGCACCGGCGATACGGGATTTGCGTCGCAGAAGACTTACGACATCGAGGTATGGCTGCCGGGGCAGGGGATGTATCGCGAGATTTCCTCCTGCTCGGTCTGCGGCGAATTCCAGGCGCGACGTATGAACGCGCGCTATCGCACCAAGGAAGGCCGCCAAGTACGCCACGTACACACGCTCAACGGCTCCGGCGTCGCCGTCGGCCGCGCGCTGATCGCGGTGATGGAGACCTATCAGCAGGAAGACGGCTCGATCGCGGTGCCCGACGCGTTGCAGAACTATATGGGCGGAATGAAGAAGATCGAGAAATGATGAGAAGAGTCTTGAGCGAGCCGCACACTGTACCCTCCCCACAAGGGGGAGGGGAATTATTCTGAGCCATGCGCATCCTGGTCACCAACGACGATGGTATCCACGCGGAAGGGCTCGATGTGTGCGAGAAGATTGCGCGCACTCTCTCCGACGATGTCTGGGTGATCGCACCGGAATACGACCAGTCGGGCGTCGCTCATTCGCTGTCGCTCAACGACCCGCTGCGGCTGCGCCAGGTGGCTGAGCGCCGTTTCGCGGTGCGTGGCACGCCGACCGATTGCGTGATCATGGGTGCGCGCCATCTGCTCAATGGCAAGGGCCCCGATCTGGTGCTCTCCGGCGTCAACCGCGGCCGCAATGCCGGCGAGGACGTCATCTATTCCGGCACCGTTGCCGGCGCCGTGGAGGGCACGGTGATCGGCATTCCCTCGCTCGCTTTGTCGCAAGCCTATGCATCGCGCGGCGGACGTCCGCCGCACTGGGAGACCAGCCTGCGTTATGGACCCGACATCATTCGCCGCGTCATGGCGGAGGGCATCCCGTGCGACGTGCTGGTCAACGTCAATTTTCCCGATTGTCCGCCGGACGAAGTCAAGCGCATCGCGGTCACCGCGCAGGGACGCCGCCGCCAGGAGCGGGTGCAAATCGATCAGCGCAAGGACGGTCGCGGCAATCCCTATTACTGGATCGCCTATATGCGGCACCACGGGCACGTCCCCGCGGAGGACGGCACCGATCTCGCGGCGCTCGACGAGCGCTGCATCGCAATCACGCCGCTCCGGCTCGACATGACCGACGAGCCCTACATGACGAAACTTGCCGAGCTGTTCGAGTAAAGATGTTAGTCGCGGGCGGCGGGCGCAGCAGCCTCGATCGCTTGGGCGAGCGCGGCCGCCTGGAACGGTTTCTGCAGCGTGGGCGTCTTGCGATACGGTTCCGGCACGCCGCGCTGGCCGTAGCCGGTCGCGAATACGAATGGCAACCCGCGTTCGACCAGGATCTCAACGACCGGCGAAATCGGCTGGCCGTTGAGATTCACGTCGAGGATGGCCACGTCGAACTCGCCCTGCCTCGCCAGCGCCAAAGCCTCCTCGATCCGGCCCGCTTCGCCGGCAACCGTATGGCCGAGGTCCGCCAGCATGTCCTGAAGCAGCATGCGGATCATCAACTCATCCTCGACCACGAGGACGCGCTTGCCCGCGACAGAATTTTTCTTAGACGTCATCCAGGACCCCGTGCTCGCGGCGGCATTTTAATACTTCCGCGATCCGCCCTGCTGCAACAATCACCGGGCCTTGGGCCGACGTGGATCGTATCCCGCATGCGAAAATGTTAACGCCGAAGGAGCGCGATCGGTTCCGTATAGGGTCGGGATTTGCTGCACCTAGTGCAAGTTGCAGCGGCATAATGGTAGAACGCGGGACGGCGCGTTCATAAGGCGAGTTCATTGTGGCCGGGATTAAGGCTGCCGACGTGGAACGAATGGAGTTTCAGCTCGCGCTGCGCCGGCGTGGCATCAGCGACCAGGCGGTATTGCGCGCCATGGACGAGGTGCCGCGCGAGCACTTCGTCACTCCCGAGTTCACCGACAGCGCCTATGCCGACCAGGCGTTGCCCATCGCCTGCGGGCAGACGATCAGCCAGCCTTACGTCGTCGCCTATATGACCGAACAGCTCGAAGTCGAACCGCAGCACCGCGTCCTTGAAGTCGGCACCGGCTCAGGCTACCAGGCCGCCATTCTCTCGCGGCTGGCGCGCGAAGTGGTGAGCATCGAGCGCTATCGGACGCTCGCCGATACCGCGCGCATACGCCTCAAGACGCTGGGGTACTCCAACGTCACCGTTCTTACCGGCGATGGGTTTGCCGGCGCGCCGGACCGGGCGCCTTTCGACCGCATCATCGTCACCGCTGCCGCCGAGGAAGTCCCCGACGCGCTTGTCGATCAGCTTGGCGAGGGCGGCAAAATGGTACTGCCGCTGGGTCCGCGCAACGGCACGCAGCACATCGTGAAACTATTCAAGGCGGCGGGCGGCGGACTGACGCGCCAAAATCTGATCGCCGTGAGATTCGTGCCGCTTTTGCGCGGCCAGGCGCGCGAATTGTAACTATTTTACCACAGTTCCAGTATTGCTAGATTCTTATTCCGGTACTTAAAGGCCTGTTTACCGCAACGATGTTTATTCGCTCGCAGGTCATGTTGCGTGCGAGCGAGTAACCATGTGCGCATTGCGTCGTTCGGCCGTTGGGCCGCAATTGGTTGTCATTGCGTTAATCGGATTGGGTGCCGCCAGTTGCAGCAGCGATTCCGGTCGCTTCTCGGATATTTTCGGCTCCGACAACGCTTCGCGCAATGAAGTGACCGGCTCGATCCCGCAGGGCACGAACCGCGTCGAGAGCCGGCCCATGCCGCACCTTGCCAGTAATGCTGGGGAGGGGACCTCGGGCGGCGGTCGGGGCATGGGCTCGTACCAGCCCGGCAACAGCGAAATCACCGGGTCGCTGCCGCCTGCGGCCCCACCGCCGCCGGCCTGGACCTGGGAAGGCGGCAAGCCGATTACGATGGCGCCCGGCGAGACCCTCGAGACGATTTCGCGGCGGTATGGCGTGCCGGTCGCGGCCATCATGGAGGCAAACAGCATCACCAATCCCGCGATGGTGCGTCCAGGTCAGCATCTGGTGATCCCGCGCCGTCAAGGACCCGCGGCCGCGCTTTCGGCGCCGCAGACGCGCATCGCCTCGACCGCGCCGACAGTGCCCTCCGCCGCGCCGATTGGTCCGCCGCGGACCGCGCTCGCGCCGACCGCGGGCGTACATGTTGTGGCACCGGGCGAGACACTGCACAGCATCGCGCGGCTCTACGGCAAGCCGGTCCTGGCGCTCGCTAAGGCCAACAATATCCCGCCGGACACCATGGTGAAGATCGGCGACCGCATCATCATTCCTGATGTGCGGGCGTCCTCAGCCGCAACCCTGTCGGGGCCGGTCGCCCCGCGCGCCGAAGCCCCCGCGATTGCGCCCGCTGGGCAAAATCTCGCGACCGCCGACTCTCCCCATAGCGCGCGGCTTGCCGCGCCCGTTGCGCCAGCCGGCCAGGAAAGCGCGGTCAAGACCGCGGAACCCGCGGGCACGCTGCCGTCCTTCCGTTGGCCGGTGCGCGGCCGCATCATCGCCGGCTTCGGGCCGAAGCCGAACGGCTTGCAGAACGATGGCATCAATCTCGCCGTGCCCGAGGGCACGCCGGTCAAGGCAGCGGAAGACGGCGTCATCGCCTATGCCGGCAACGAACTCAAGGGTTACGGCAACCTGGTGCTGGTGCGCCACAGCAACGGTTTCGTCACCGCCTATGCTCACGCGAGCGAAATCCTGGTCAAGCGCGGAGATGCGGTCAAACGTGGTCAGGTGATTGCCAAGTCGGGCCAGACCGGAAATGTCACGGCGCCGCAACTGCACTTTGAGATCCGCAAGGGCGCCACCCCGGTCGATCCGGCGCAATACCTCAACGGCGCTTAAATCGGATGTCGGATGTCAGAGGTCGGATGTCAGATGTCAGAGGACGTAAATGACCTTCTTTCCCGTCATCTGACCTCTGACCTCCGTCATCTGTCATCCGATATCCGTCCTCACCCCTAGCCGCCCGGCCAGATCCTGGACGTATTGCCAGGCCACACGGCCGGAGCGCGCGCCGCGCGTCGTTGCCCATTCAAGCGCTTCGCGGCGCAGCTCGGCGCCCGCAAGCGGGATGCGGTACCGGGCGACATAGCCCTCGACCATGGCCAGGTATTCGTCCTGGCTGCAGCGGTGGAAGCCGAGCCACAATCCGAAACGGTCTGACAGCGAGACCTTCTCCTCAATCGCCTCGCCGGGATTGATTGCGGTTGCGCGTTCATTCTCGACCATGTCGCGCGTCATCAGGTGGCGGCGGTTCGACGTGGCGTAGAAGATGACGTTTTCCGGCCGGCCCTCGATGCCGCCTTCGAGCATTGTCTTCAGCGACTTGTACGAGGTGTCTTCGGCCTCGAAGGAGAGATCGTCGCAGAACACGATGAAGCGTTGCTGCGCATTGCGCAGGAGCCCCATCAGCTCCGGCAGCGACTCGATGTCCTCGCGATGTATTTCGATGAGCTTGAGCCCGGCGGCGGGATGGGTGGCGCTGACCGCGGCATGGGCGGCCTTGACCAGCGAGGATTTTCCCATCCCGCGCGCACCCCATAACAGCGCATTGTTCGCCGGCAAACCGCGGGCAAAGCGTTCCGTATTCTCGACGAGGAGATCGCGCACCCGATCGATGCCCTTGAGGAGCGACATCTCGACACGGTTGACGCGGCGCACCGCGGCGAGCCTTCGCTCCTCGGGATGCCAGACGAATGCCTCGGCGGCGGAAAAATCCGGCCCAGGCGGCGACGGTGGAGCAACGCGTTCCAGGGCCTCGGCAATCCGATCGAGGACGTCGTCGGCGCTGCCATCACGGGAGGATTGCTCTTCCGTTCCGCCGCCGGTGCGCTGATCCGTCGCCTTGTTCCGGACGCGGGGAGGAGGTCTTGGCATGCTTGTACCGGGTTGCGACCAATCCCCTTAGCGGGGCTCCGGAACCCTCGCAAGCGCGCCGGAAGGAAGGCGCAACGTTGCAATTAGGCCAACGGCCGCTATAGTCCGCGCCGATTTCCCGCGCAAAATCGGCCCTTCGTCGTAGGCCGGCGCGTCCCCAAGCGGACCCGGAGGAGCAATGCTGATCACGCCCGCATTCGCGCAAGGCCTGCCGTTCGGCCTCGGCGGCGGCGACAGCAGCGGTATGATCACTTCGCTGCTGCCGCTGATTTTGATCGTCGTCATCATGTATTTCCTGGTGTTGCGCCCGCAGCAGCAGCGGGTGAAGCAGCATCAACAGATGGTCAAGGCGGTACGCCGCGGCGATACCGTGGTGACCAATGGCGGACTCGTCGGCAAGGTCACCAAGGTGGTCGACGATGACCAGATCGAGGTCGAGATCTCCGACGGGGTGCGGGTGCGGCAGATGCGCTCGATGGTCTCTGAAGTTCGAGCCAAGGGCGAGCCGGTGAAGGACGAGAGCGCGAGCTAATCGCGCCCCCCTCCCTTCCCTCCCCCGCTTGCGGGAGAGGGAAGGGAGGGGAGGGGAGTGTGCGGCGCGATCGTAACGAGGACTATCGAATCCATGTTGTTTTTCACACGGTGGAAGGCGGTGGCTATCCTGCTCACGGCGCTCGTCGTGTGCCTGTTTGCCTTGCCGAATTTCTTCTCGGAGAGCGCGGTGCGGACATGGCCGGCCTTCGCGCAGCGCCACATCGTGCTCGGTCTCGATTTGCAGGGCGGCTCGAGCCTGCTGCTCGAGGTCGATACCAATGCCGTGCGCAAGGAGCGACTGCAGGGACTTGCGGACGATGTGCTGCGCGTGCTGCGCCAGGCGCGCATTCCCTTCACCGGCCGCGCCGTCCACGGCAACAGCGTGGAGGTGCGCATCACGCGCGACAGCGACATCGAGACCGCGCTGGGCAAGTTGCGCGAGCTGTCGCAGCCGTTGACCGGTATTCTCGGCACCTCGGGACAGCGCAGCGTCGACATATCCGACAATGGCGGCCTCATCACGCTCACTCCGTCGGACGCGGCGATCACCGAGCGCATCCGCCATGCCGTCGATCAGTCGATCCAGATCATTGAGCGCCGCGTCAACGAACTCGGTCTGGTCGAGCCAACGATCCAACGCGAGGGCGCCGACCGCATTCTCGTCCAGGTGCCGGGTCTGCAGGACCCTTCGCGGCTGAAGGAGATTCTCGGCAAAACGGCAAAGCTCGATTTCCGCATGGTCGACCAATCGATGACGCCGGAGCAGGCCATCGCGACGCACCCGCCGCCGGATTCGGAAATTCTTGACGGCGAGGGGGGAGCGAAATATCTGATCGAGAAGCGCGTGCTCGTCTCCGGCGCCGATCTCGTCGACGCCCAGCCGGGCTTCGACCAGCGCAACAGCGAACCGATCGTCAGCTTCCGCTTCAATTCGACAGGCGCGCGCAAATTCGCGGAGGCAACGCAGCAGAATGTCGGCAAGCCGTTCGCCATCGTGCTCGACAACAAGGTGATCTCGGCTCCGGTCATCCGCGAACCGATCCTCGGCGGTTCCGGGCAGATTTCCGGGAATTTCACCGTTCAGCAGGCCAACGATCTCTCCATCCTCTTGCGCGCCGGCGCATTGCCGGCACCGCTTACGATCGTCGAGGAGCGCACGGTCGGACCCGGCCTCGGCCAGGACTCGATCAATGCGGGCGAGCATGCCGCCTATGTTGGGGCAGCGCTCGTCGTCTTCTTCATGCTGGTGACCTACGGCCTGTTCGGGCTGTTCGCCAATATCGCGGTCACTGTCAATGTCGCCATGATCTTCGGCGTGCTGTCGATGCTCAACGCGACACTGACGCTCCCCGGCATCGCCGGCATCGTGCTCACGGTCGGCATAGCGGTGGACTCGAACGTGCTCATCTACGAACGCATCCGCGAGGAGGTTCGCGCCGGCCGCACCGCGATCAACGCGATCGATGCCGGCTTTTCCCGCGCGCTCGCGACCATTCTCGATTCCAACATCACAACCTTCATCGCCGCGGCGGTCCTGTTCTATATCGGCACCGGGCCGGTGCGCGGCTTTGCCGTGACGCTCGGCGTCGGCATCCTCACCAGCCTGTTCACCGCCTTCACGCTGACCCGCCTGATCGTGGCCTATTGGGTGCGCATGTGGCGGCCGCGCACCGTGCCGATCTGATCCATTCGAAAGAGTTGCACGTGCGCCTGCTTCGCATCGTCCCCGACGACACCCGATTCGACTTCATGCGCTTTCGGCGCATCAGCTTCCCGATATCGGCGTTGCTGTCGATCGCGGCGATCCTGCTCTACTTCTTTCACGGGCTTAATTTCGGCATCGACTTCGTCGGTGGCACCCTGATGGAGGTGCAGACCAAGGCCGGACCGGCCGATCTCGCCAAAATGCGCGCGACCATGGGCTCGCTGCATCTCGGCGACTTCCAGCTGCAGCAGTTCGGTGCGCCGGACGACGTGCTGATCCGCATCTCGGAGCAACCGGGCGGCGATGCGGCGCAGCAGGTCGCGGTGCAAAAGGTTCGTGATGCGCTCGGCACCGAGGTCGATTACCGGCGCGTGGAAGTGGTCGGGCCGAGCGTCTCCACCGAGCTTCTCTCCTACGGCACCATCGGCCTCGTGCTCGCGATCGGCGCGATCCTGGTCTATCTCTGGTTCCGTTTCGAGTGGCAGTTCGCGCTCGGCGCCATGATCGCCAACGTGCACGATCTGGTGCTCACCGTCGGATTCATGTCGCTGACGCGGATCGATTTCGATCTCACCAGCATTGCGGCGCTGCTCACCATTCTCGGCTATTCGCTCAACGATACGGTGGTGATCTACGACCGCATCCGCGAGCTGCTGCGCCGCTACAAGAAGAAACCAATGCCCGACCTGCTCAATGCCTCGATCAATGCGACGCTGTCGCGCTCGATCGTCACCCACCTCACGGTATCGCTGTCGCTGCTCGCTCTTATCTTGTTCGGCGGTCAGGCGATCCGCAGCTTCACGACAGTGATGATGTTCGGCGTCGTGCTGGTCGGGACCTATACGTCGGTATTCATCGCCTCGCCGATCCTGATCTATCTCGGCGTCGGCAGGACACGGCTGGGCGAAGCCGAAGAGCCGGAGATTCCCTCGGCGACGCCGCCAGCGACACCGCCGGTACCATCGAAGTCATCTACGCCGCAAAGGCGTGCGAGGGTCCGCCGCTAGTGGAAGCTCCCCATCTGCCGCGTCAGGCGCTGATCGACGCCCATGGCGGCGGCGGCTTCCGCTTCGCCGGCATGTCGCATCGCGGCTCGCTTTTGTGCCTGCCGGACGGCATCTGGGCGTGGCCGGTCGGGAGCCCCGCCGCGCTGACCGAGGAGACGCTGTCGCTTGTCTTTGCCCGCGCCGGCGACCTGGATTTCTTCATTCTCGGCACCGGCGCCGAGCCTTGGATCATGCCGCAGCCTTTACGCGAGCGGTTCCGCGAGGCGCACATCTCGCTCGACACCATGACAACCGGAGCCGCCGTGCGTACCTACAACGTGATGTTGATGGAGAGCCGACGCGTCGGCGCCGGTCTGATCGCGGTGGATTGAATGCTGCTAAGCTTACCGGCATGCAGGATGCATTCGCCTATTGCGCCAAGCTTGTTCGCGCGGCCGACCATGACCGCTTCATCGCCTCGCTATTCGCACCGGCCGAACACCGCGGCGCGCTCCACGCGCTCTATGCCTTCAACAGCGAGGTCGCGCGCGTGCGTGAGGTGGCGCGAGAACCGCTTCCCGGTGAAATCCGCCTGCAATGGTGGAGCGACGTCATCAACCGCGAAAGGGACGAGGAGGCGCGCGCCAATCCGGTCGCGTCAGCGCTTCTCGCCACGATCGAGCGCTATCGCCTCTCGTCGGCCAAGCTGATCGACCTCATCGAGGCGCGCCGCTTCGATCTTTACGATGAGCCGATGGCTGGGCTTGCCGATCTCGAAGCCTATGCAAGCAAAACGTCCGCGGCGCTAATTGTTCTCGCGGCGGAAATTCTCGCCGGTGTCGAGGCAGAGGCTGTCACCACGCCGGCGGGCATAGCCTACGCCATTGCCGGCCTCCTGCGCGCCTTTCCGCTCCACGCTGCGCGGGGTCAGCTCTATGTGCCAATAGAGCTTCTCGATCGCCATCAAGTGCGCCCGCATGACGTATTCGCTGGCCGATCCTCGCCCGGTCTTGATGCGGCGCTCGCGGAACTACGAAACCTCGGGCGCCGCCATCTCCGCGCAGCGCACGAGCGCATACCGGCGCTGCCATTTCAGGCCATACCGGCCTTGCTTCCTGTCGCGCTCGTGCGGCCCTCGACCGATCGCCTGGAGCGCAGCAATCCATTCGCGCCCGCCGAAATCTCGCCGTTGCGGCGGCAATGGCTGATCTGGCGCGCGGCGCGAAATCCGGCGCGAATTGCCGGTTGATCGATTTTTCATTCAGCCGCGTACGGCACTGCTGTGTCGATCCACGTCTCGAGGTCGGCGCAAGCGCGCGCGCAGAGCGCCTGTTTCTTGGCTCCCCGCGCCGTGCCGCGTCCAAGCGGCGGGAACAGCCCGAAATTGACGTTCATCGGTTGAAACGAGCGCGGACCGGTGTCGATCGTCTCGATATGTCCTCCGGTAATGTGCCCGATCAACGCCCCGTGCGCCGTGGTCGGCGGCGGCAGATGCGGTCGCTCGCCAAGCCGCTCAGCAGCGGCGAAGCGACCGGCGAGAAGGCCGATCGCCGCCGATTCCACATAGCCCTCGCAGCCGGTGATCTGTCCGGCAAATCGTAGCCGCGGCATCGCCTTGAGCCGCAGCGTGTCATCGAGCAGCTTTGGCGAATTAAGGAAAGTGTTGCGATGCAGGCCGCCGAGCCGGGCGAACTCGGCCTTGGCGAGGCCGGGGATGGTGCGGAAGATGCGGACCTGCTCGCCGTGCTTCAGCTTGGTCTGGAAGCCCACGATGTTGAACAGCGTGCCGAGCTTGTTGTCCTGCCGTAATTGCACCACGGCATAGGGCTTTGCGGCCGGCCGACGCGGGTCGGTAAGGCCGAACGGCTTCATCGGTCCGTGGCGCAGCGTTTCACGTCCGCGCTCGGCCATCACTTCGATCGGCAGGCAGCCGTCGAAATAGGGCGTCGCTTCGAAATCATGGAACGCGGTTTTCTCACCGGCGAGCAGCGCATCGACGAAGGTGTCGTATTGCGCGCGCGTCAGCGGACAATTGATGTAATCGGCGCCGGAGCCGGCGGGGCCGATCTTGTCGTAGCGGGACTGGAACCAGGTAATGTCGAAGTCGATCGAGTCGCGGTGCACAATCGGCGCAATGGCGTCGAAGAAGGCGAGCGCAGCTTCGCCGGTGAACGAGCTGATAGCGTTCGCGAGCGCGGGCGAGGTAAGCGGGCCGGTGGCGATGATGACGCTGTCCCAGTCCGGCGGCGGCGCGAAAATTTCTTGCCGGCTTATGTCGACGAGCGGCTCGTCCTCGAGCGCCGCAGTGATCGCGGCGGCAAAGCCCTCGCGGTCGACGGCCAGCGCCCCGCCGGCCGGCAGCTTGTGGGCGTCGGCCGCGTGCATCACCAGCGAACCGAGCCGGCGCATCTCGGCATGCAGAAGGCCGATGGCGCTTGACTGCGCGTCGTCGGAACGGAACGAGTTCGAACAAACCAGCTCGGCCAATTGTCCGCTCTTGTGCACGGCGGTCGAGCGTAGCGGTCGCATTTCGTGCAGCACCACCGGGACGCCGCGGCGCGCGATCTGCCAGGCGGCCTCGGAACCCGAAAGGCCGCCGCCGACGACATGGACGGGTTTGAGCCGGACCGGCCGCGGAGCGCGCATTACGGGCCAAGGTTAGGCGCGTCGCGCCGCAGGCACAATGTGCAAGCGAATGCGGCAGGAATCCAACCAGTAAGCGGGACAGTTGGCTGCAAATGGGCCCTCTGCTATAGGCGGGGCGTTGCACTGCTGCGAATTCCAGGCTCGAGGCTACCGCCATGTCAGTTGACGCCGAGACCGTCCGCCGGGTCGCGCATCTCGCGCGCATCGCGGTTGCCGAGGAGGAGATCGAGCATCTTCAGGGCGAGCTCAATGCCATGCTGGCCTTCGTCGAGCAACTCGCGGAGGTCGATATCAAGGGCGTCGAGCCGATGACGTCGGTTACGCCCATGGAAATAAAAATGCGTAAGGACGAGGTGACCGACGGCGGCATCGCCGACGCCATCATGGCGAATGCGCCGGCGCGGGAGAATCATTTCTTTCTGGTGCCCAAAGTGGTGGAATGATGTGCATCGCATGTGAACAAGACGCGATGTGGTTCGCCTATCTGCAAAGAAAAGGCCTCATCACGCCGGATGGTTATCTGGTGGAGCAGCCACCGTCACTGTTTGCCGCCGATCCGGTCGAGCCGTCTGCCTTTCCCGAAGAAATGAAACAAGAAGCCCCGTCGTCGCCGACAGCAAAAAATAAGCTCTCCAGCGACGATCCCGCAGCCGGATGACCGGTCTCACCTCGCTCACGCTGGCGCAAGCTCGTGATGCGCTGCGCAGGAAGGAATTTTCTGCGACCGAGCTCGCCGATGCGCACCTCTCGGCCATGGAGAAGGCGCGCGCGCTTAACGCGTTTGTGCGGGAGACACCGGATCGCGCCCGCGACATGGCGCGGGCCTGCGATGCGCGGCTAGCGAGAGGCGAGGGCGGGCCGCTCGAGGGGCTGCCGCTCGGTATCAAGGATTTGTTTTGCACCGCCGGCGTGCGCACGACGGCATGCTCGCACATTTTGCAAACCTTCGTTCCCACTTACGAATCGACCGTCACCGCCAATCTATGGCGCGCCGGCGCGGTCTTGCTCGGCAAGCTCAACAACGACGAGTTTGCCATGGGCTCGTCCAACGAGACATCGTATTTCGGTCCGGTCGTGTCGCCATGGCGCCGGCGCGGCTCGGAGGCAAAGCTTGTGCCTGGCGGCTCCTCGGGCGGTTCGGCGGCGGCGGTGGCGGCAAACCTCTGCATCGGCGCCACGGGCACCGATACCGGCGGTTCGATCCGCCAGCCGGCGGCGTTTTGCGGCATCGTAGGGCTTAAGCCGACATACGGCCGCTGCTCGCGCTGGGGCATCGTCGCGTTCGCGTCGTCGCTCGATCAGGCCGGACCGTTCGCGCGCACCGTGCGCGACTGCGCGATCCTCCTGCGCTCGATGGCTGGTCACGATCCGAAGGATACGACCTGCGCCGACCTCCCGGTGCCCGATTACGAGAAGGCCGTCGGTGCGTCGGTCAAAGGCATGCGCATCGGCATACCGAAGGAATATCGGATGCCGGGCATGGCTTCCGAGATCGAGACGCTGTGGCAGCAGGGCGCCCAGTGGCTCGAAGACGCCGGCGCCGAGACCATCGACATTTCCCTGCCGCTTACTCAGTACGCGTTGCCAGCCTACTACATCGTGGCGCTGGCGGAGGCTTCGTCGAATCTCGCGCGCTATGACGGCGTGCGGTATGGGCTGCGCGTTTCCGGCCGCGACATCATCGACATGTATGAGCACACCCGTGCAGTCGGCTTCGGCAAGGAAGTGCGCCGGCGCATCATGATCGGCACCTATGTGCTCTCGGCCGGCTATTACGATGCCTATTATCTGCGGGCGCAGAAGGTGCGCACGCTGATCAAGCGCGACTTCGAAGCGTGCTTTGCCGCGGGCATCGACGCCGTCCTGACGCCGACGACACCGTCCGCCGCCTTTGCCGTCGGTGAAAAGGGCCGCGTCGATCCGGTCGAAATGTATCTCAATGACGTTTTCACGGTGACGGTGAACATGGCCGGACTGCCGGGTATTTCCGTGCCGAGCGGCCTCGACGCGCGGGGCCTGCCGCAGGGTTTGCAGCTCATCGGCCGGCCGTTCGAGGAAGAGAAGTTGTTCGCGCTCGGCGCCGTCATCGAGCAGGCGGCGGGCCGGTTCACTCCGGAACGGTGGTGGTAAACCGATCAGCGCCTGCGTGAGGTGCGGACTTCGCGCGCTTCGTCCGATTGCAGCGCGGTCTTCTCTGCGGCTTCATAGCGGCGCCGCGGCAGCGCGGAGGGATGTTCGCGCTGCAGGAAATCGATGAGTTTTTCGCGCACCTCGCAGCGCAGGTCCCAGACCGCCGACGCGTTGTTGGCGCTGACGAGCGCGCGCAGCTCGATCGTCGTTTCCTTGCAGTCGCTGACCTGCAAGTTGACGACTTGGCCGTTCCACAATTTGGACTGCGAGGCGATCTCCATGAGCTTCTTGCGGATGGCTTCAACCGGCGCGGTGTGGTCGACATAGAGAAACACCGTGCCGATCAGTTCGCCGCCGGTCCTGGTCCAGTTCTGGAACGGCTTCTCGATGAAGTAGCTGAGCGGGACGATCATCCGCCGCAAATCCCACAGCTTGACGATGACGTAACTGAATGTGATGTCCTCGACATTGCCCCACTCGTTTTCGACGATGACCGCATCGTCGATGCGAATCGGCTGCGCCACGGCGATCTGCACGCCGGCAAGGAAGTTGGCTAGGACTGGCCGTGCCGCGAAGCCGCCGATAATTCCGGCGACGCCGGCCGAGGCGAACAGGGTTACGCCGAATTGGCGCACCGCGTCGAAGGTCATGAGCGCAAATCCGACGGTCACCAGGACGATTACTGCATCCAGTACGTGCAGGAGGACGCGCACCTGCGTCACCTGCGTGCGTGCCTGGAGATTGTCCTCAACGTCGAGACGGAAGCGCCGGAGATAGATATCGGCCGCGATGTGCAGCGCGGTCACCGCGATCCAGCCAAGCAGGCAAATGAACGCCAGCCCCAGGCATCGCGCGAGTATGCCCTTGATATCGGGCCCGAGCGGCGCCGTCGGCAGGGCGATAGCAAGCGCGAGCAGCAACAGGCCTAGCCGCGTCGGACCCTTGGTCGCGCCGAGGACCGATCGTAGGAAGGGCCGCCGCTGGCGCAGCAGCCGGCGTACAAGGGCAAGTATTGCGGCATGCAACAGCCACGCCGCAACCGCGGCGCCGATGAGGAGTGCCGCCGAGACGGCCCACTCCGCCGCAAACGACAGCGTCCCGCCAAACTCGCTCGCTATGCGCTGGACGGCGGCTTGCCACATGTCATAAAGGATATCACGAAACCCGTGGCAGCCGCGTGCAAGAAGGACGGCCAGCCTTAGTGCGGTTTCATTCCACCCTTGCCTGGACAGCGCCAGCGTGAAGTGGCATCAACGCGTCCTTGGGATAGCAACAGCCAACGCGCGATTGCCATGAAGACTTTCCTGCTGCGCTTTTTCACGTGGTGGAACAGCCAGACGTTCGGAACCCAATTGTGGACGAGGCTTTACGGCCAGTTCGTCGGCGAGGACGAATTCGGCAATCGCTATTATCGGACGAAGGGCGGCAAGATTGATCCGGTGCTCAGCTTTGAGCGACGCTGGGTGATTTATAACGGGGTCGCGGATGCTTCCACTGTGCCGCCGAGCTGGCATGGTTGGCTGCATCACGTGGTGGATGTGCCGCCGACGCAGGACAAGGCAACGCCGTACCACTGGGAGAAGCCGCATCAATCCAACCTCACAGGCACACCCGGCGCCTACCGGCCGAGCGGCTCGACCTTGGCGCAAGGGCGTCGCCCCAAGGCGACAGGCGACTATAAGGCCTGGACGCCGGGGAGATAGGCATCAGGGATCCGGCATCAGGTAGTAAGGTTCCTGATCCCTGACCCCCTGGTTCACTGATCCCTGGTTTCGCCGCATTCGGCATGTTAACGGGACGAAACGCGATGACGCGCTAAACCCGATCGCGCCTCAGGTTCCATGCTCCGTATCGCCGCTCTATTGGCCGTGCTCGGCGGAACGCTTGCAGCGGGACCGGTCGAGGCGCAGCTGGGAGCCATTTTTGGCGATTCGCCGCCGCGTCCGCCGGCTGATGTTCCAAACGGACCATTCCCGCCGCAACCGCCCCCGGTGCAATTCCCCAGCCAGCCCCCATTCCCAGCATCTCCCGCAGCGCGTCCGCCGTCCGCCATCGAGGCGCAGCCGCTGCCGCCTCCTCCGGGTGCGTTGGCGGCCCCGCTTGCGCCGCCGGCTCCATCGGACCAGGGTATCGCGCCGCAATCGCCATCGCCGGTTCAGCGCGCGCGCATCGCCCCGCCGCCGGCTAGTCCGCCGCCGCCGCAACCGGCCAATCCGCCGCCACCGCAACCGGCGGACACTTCACCTCAGCCCGATGACACGGTCGTTACCGAGATGCCGTCGCAAAAGATCGCGAACGCCCGTGCCGTGTTTTCCGGGCTCGACAAGATCACGGGTCGCATCATCTCTTTCGATGCGGCGATCGGTGAAACGGTGCAATTCGGCGCGCTGCAGGTCACCGCACGGGTGTGCTATACTCGTCCTCCGACCGAGGCGACCAACACCGATGCCTTCATCGAAGTCGACGAAGTGACGCTCCAGGGCGAGATCAAGCGCATCTTCACCGGCTGGATGTTCGCTTCGAGTCCCGGTCTGCACGCGGTCGAGCATCCGATCTACGATGTCTGGTTGACCGACTGTGCGTCGCCATTGCCGACGCAGATTGCCCAGCCGGCCGTTCAGCCGACGCCCGCCGCCGCCCCGGCGGGCGCCCGCGCGCCCACCCCAGCCCGCCCGCGCCAGGCGGCGCCCCCGCGTCAGCAACCTGCGTCGGCGGTCGCGCCCGCCGTCCAAGCACAGCCGCACTGAGGCGGATCACGCTGCCGCAAGGCGTGCCAGCACAGCGCTGCCGGAAATCGGGCGATCGAGCGCCAGCGCGCCAAAATCTCCTTCGCCTACGAGCGCGGCATCGAGCAGCTTGTGGTAGGCGGGCCGCGATACCTCGATGGCGCCGAACGTCCGCAGATGTTCAGTGACGAATTGGGTGTCAAGCAGGCGGTAATGACCGGCCTTGAGCCGCGCCGCCAGATGGACGAGGGCGACCTTGGAGGCATCACGCGCGCGGTGGAACATGCTCTCGCCGAAAAAGGCCCGTCCGAGGCTGACGCCGTAGAGGCCGCCGACCAGCTCGCCGCCTTCGTACACCTCAACCGTATGGCAGTCTCCGCGCTCGTAGAGCCTACGGTAGAGGCTGCGGATGCGAGCATTGATCCAGGTGCGGGTGCGCCCGGGCATCGGCTGTGAGCAGCCGTCGACCACGGCATCGAAATCACGGTCGGCGACGACCGTAAAACGACTGGAACGTACCGTACGCGCGAGACGGTTCGGCACGTGGAACCGATCGAGTGGAATGATGCCGCGGCGTTCCGGCTCGATCCAATAGAGGGCAGGGTCTTCCGCGCTTTCCGCCATGGGAAAAATGCCGCAGGCATAGGCCTTCAGCAGCACCTCGGGCGTGATGTCGACGAGTGCGGACTCGCGGCTTGCCATGCGCTTCGTTTAACCGTCTCCAAGCGCATCGTTCAAGAGGCGGCACCTGTGACTTGATTGCGATGCTGACAGCCACCGCGGATTCGCAGGTCCCGGCTTAACCATTCGCAAACCACGATTTCGCTAAGATTTTTGTCAGCTTGAACATATTTGCCCCTAGCGCGTTACGCCTTATTGAGACGCCGTCACTGAAATACAAAAGATTAGAACCAGCCGCCATGAAAACGATCGTCAGTGAGGTCCAGCCGATCCGTGTCCTGCTCGTCGAGGATGAATTTTTCATCAGCGAATGGGTCGCGGAATCGCTTTCGGAGCAGGGCTTCGCAGTGCATTGCGTGTCGAACGCGGCTGACGCGCTGCGGCATCTCGCATCGGCGCCGGTCGACGTGCTGTTCACCGACATCAACCTGCCGGGCGGCATGGACGGCGGGACGCTCGCGCGTCGCGCGCGCGAGCTATTGCCCAATCTGTCAGTGGTCTATACTTCGGGGCGGGTGAACAGACTAGATCCGGAGGTGCGCGTGCCGGGATCGATTCTGGTGCCGAAGCCCTATATGCCGGCGCTGCTCGGGCGGCTCCTTGCCGATACCCTGAAATCGACTGCCGAGCGCGTGCCGGCGTGAACGGCTACTGCTCGAGTGCGCCGCGCGCGAGAAACTCCTCGAGCCAGTGAATGTGGTAATCCCCGTCGATGATCTCCTTCTCCCGCGCCAAGGCGCGGAACAGAGGCAGCGTGGTCTCGATGCCGTCGACGACGAATTCGTCGAGCGCGCGCTTCAGGCGCATCAGGCATTCACTGCGCGTCTTGCCGTGGACGATGAGCTTGCCGATGAGGGAATCGTAGAACGGTGGAATCGCATAGCCATGGTAGACGGCGGAATCGATTCGCACGCCCAGTCCGCCGGGCGGATGGTAATGGATGATTTTGCCCGGCGAGGGACGGAACGATACCGGGTTCTCGGCATTGATGCGGCACTCGATAGCGTGGCCGTGGAACTTCACGTCGCTCTGCGCAAGCGCGAGATCGTTGCCGGCCGCGACGCGGATCTGCTCCACGACAAGGTCGATGTCGGTGATCATCTCGGTGACCGGATGCTCCACCTGGATGCGGGTGTTCATCTCGATGAAGTTGAACTTGCCGTCCTCGTAGAGGAACTCGACGGTGCCGGCGCCGAGATAGTTGATATCGCGCATGGCTCTCGCGACGGTCTCGCCAACCTGGTCGCGCGTCGCTGTATTGAGGGCAGGCGAGGGGCCTTCCTCCCAGACTTTCTGGTGACGGCGTTGCAGCGAGCAGTCGCGCTCGCCGAGATGGATGGCACGGCCCTTGCCGTCGCCAAGAATCTGGATCTCGATGTGGCGCGGCCGTTCGAGATATTTTTCGAGATAAAGCGTGTCGTCGCCGAACGCGGCCTTTGCCTCCGCGCGCGCGGTGGCAAGGGCTGAAGCAAGTTCACTCTCTGCCCGGACGACCTTCATGCCCCGGCCGCCGCCGCCGGCTGCAGCCTTGAGCATGACCGGAAAGCCGATGTCGCGGGCCAATCTGCGCGCCTCTTCGTCAGAGCCGATGCTGCCCTCGGAGCCCGGGACGGTCGGGATGCCGAGTTCTTTGGCGGCGCGCTTGGCCGCGATCTTGTCGCCCATCAGGCGGATATGCTCGGGGCGGGGACCGATGAAGTGCACGTTGTGCTCGGCGAGAATTTCGGCAAAGCGAGCGTTCTCGGCGAGAAAGCCGTAGCCCGGATGCACGGCGTCGGCGCCGGTGATTTCGCAAGCGGCGAGTAGCGCCGGAACGTTGAGGTAGCTGTCCTTGGCGGCCGGCGGGCCGATGCAGACGCTCTCGTCGGCGAGCCGTACATGCATGGCGTCCGCATCCGCCGTCGAATGCACCGCTACCGTCGGAATGCCGAGTTCCTTGCACGCCCGCAAAACGCGCAGCGCGATTTCCCCCCGGTTAGCAATCAGGATCTTGTCGAACATAGCGGCCGTTGCTTGGAAGCGAGTGGCGAATGGCGAATAGCGAATAGGGGGTTGGGCCAAGATGCCGCTGCTCTCCATCCACCATTCGCCATTCGCTACTCGCTATTCACTTCACTCTCGATGATCATCAACGGCTCGCCGTATTCGACCGGTTGACCGTCCTCGACCAGGATTTGCGTCACCGTGCCGGAGCGTGGCGCGGGAATTTGATTCATTGTCTTCATCGCCTCGATGATGATCAGCGTCTCGCCGCTCTTCACCTGGCCGCCGACCTCGACAAAGGGCCGCGCGCCCGGCTCCGGGCCGAGATAGGCGACGCCCACCATCGGCGAGGCGACAAGACCGGGATGCTGCATCGGGTCGATCGGCACCTCGGCCGGCGCCGCGACCACCGCGGGAAGCACGCCAATGGGCACTTCCGGCGGCCTAGCCCGCGCCCCCGGCGGGTTTACATTCCGCGCGACCCGAATCGACACTCCGTTTCGTTGGATCTCGATTTCGGACAGGCCGGTTTCATCGAGCAGCTTTGCCAGATCGCGGATCGCATCGTGATCGATCGCGGGCGTCTTTGGCATCGGCGGGCTCCCGGGCTTGCGCGCCACGATCAATCCTTGGAGTCGATCATAGCGGCGAGACCAGTGATGGCGAGTGCGTAGCCGTCAATGCCGAAGCCGCATACCACGGCACGCGCGGCTTGCGACACGTAGGAGCGCCGGCGGAACGGCTCGCGTGCATGAATGTTGCTGATGTGGACCTCGACGACGGGCGCTTCCATGGCGGCGAGCGCGTCAAGGATCGCAACGGAGGTGTGCGTGTATCCCGCCGGATTAATGACAAGCCCCGCCGCCTTCTCGGCGCGCGCCTCCTGAATCCAATCGATGATCTCGCCCTCGTGATTGGATTGGCGAAATTCCACCGCAAGCCCGTGTCGTTCCGCCGTTGCGCGACAGAGTTTCTCGACGTCGCCGAGCGTGGCACGACCGTAGATATGCGGCTCGCGCGTGCCGAGCAGATTGAGATTGGGTCCGTTTAAGACGTAGACGGTCTTCGGCATTTTCGCGAGCTGCACCCGGCTGTCATCGCCGCGGGCAAACGGCCCGCCGCGCCGGGTCCGTTTATAGGGAACGTACCCGCAAAGGGGAAGCCGGGACGCGGCAAGGGCGGTGAAGGCGAAGGCGCCTACTTGCGCTCAGCCGCTATTTTCTCTTTCAGCGCGTCGATCCCGACCGCTCCCACCACGACTTCGTTGCCGACCACATAGCTCGGCGTGCCGCTGACGCCGAGCGCGTCGGCGAGTTTCATACTCTCATCGATCGTCTTCTTTACTTCGTCGCTGCCCATGTCCTTTTCGATTCGAGCCATGTCGAACCCGACTTCCTTGGCGACCGCGAGCGCGCGCGCCTTGTCGGCCGGGCCGCGACCGGCCAGCAGCCTCTGGTGGAACTCGATGTACTTCTTCCCAGTGACGTCCTGCATGCGTGCGGCGACCGCAACATGGGCGGCCTCGACCGATCCCTCGCCCAGGACTGGGAATTCCTTGAGGACGAATTTGAGATTGGAGTCTGTCTTCAACAGATCGAGCATGTCGAAGAGGGCGCGCTTGCAGAAGGCGCAATTGTAGTCGAAGAACTCGACCATTGTGACGTTACCCTGCGGATTGCCGAGCACGACCTGGTGCGGCGAACTGAAAAGCGTCGCGTTGTTCTCTGCGACCGCCGTGCGATGCTTCTCGGCTTCCACCATCTGCTGACGCTTTTCCAGCTCCGCCATGATGTCCTGCAGCACCTCGGGGTGCTCGAGGAGATAGCCCTTCACGATGTTTTCGATTTCGTGGCGCTGGTCGGAGGAGAACGTTTGCGCTTGCGCCGGTGCCGCAGCCGGCGACGCCAGGAAAATCGTGGCTGCGAGCAAAATTACCGTGTGCGGGCTCGATGTCATCGCGATTGTCCTTTTTGCGGTCATTGACCGAATCTGAGCGGGTTTTGCTTCACGTTCTTGTTGAAGGCGACGATGTCGTCCGCTTTCACCCAGCCCGGCGATCCGACCGGAAACCGCATCTTGGCCCGCGCCGCAAGTTCACGCGCGGTCTTGTTGTCGCCGCGCGCGAAGGCGGCCTGCGCCGAGGCAAGATCGGCATCGGCGAAATCGCCGTTGCGGCCGTAAGCCATGGCAAGCTGCTCATAGGCATCGCCGGATTCGGGCTCTTTGGCGAGTGCGGCGCGCAGAAGCGGAACCGCTTCTGCCGCCATCTTGGCATTGTTGGTGGCGATGAGCGCCTGCGCCAGAAGGATCTGAATGAGGGCGGGATTGGGCGCGAGCTGGATGGCGCGGCGCAATGGCGCGATCGCCTCCGCCGGGTGCCCGTTTTCGAGCAGCGCCTGACCCTTGAGCTCGTAGAAATAGGGATAATTGGGCATCGATTCGATCAAGCCGTCGATCTGCGCGAGGGCGGTGCGTATGTCGCCGAAGCGGTAGGCGGAAATGGCGCGCGCGTAGCGGGCCGGCGTGCTGGTGTCGGATAGCGGATAACGCCGCGACACCACGTCGGCCCGCTCGGTAAAACCGTAAAGCTTCGCGCGCATCATGTCGTGGCGGAATTGCAGTTCGGGCGGGTCCTTCTTGTCCCAATATGGGGTCTTGACCAGTTCCGCCAGCGCGGCCATGCGCTCCGCGGGCATCGGGTGATTCTGCACATAGGGATCAATATAGGCCGCTGAGAACATCATCTCGTCGGCGAAGCGCTTGAATGTGTCGTACATGCCCTTGGCGGACTGGCCGGTCATGGTGAGGAAGCGAACGCCGGCGCGGTCGGCCTGTTCCTCTTGGGCGCGCTGATAGGCCAACAGCGTGTGCTGCAGGTAGGACTGCGGCGCGCTGACGACCGCGGCGCCGACATTGCCCATGTCCATGCTGCCGGAGCGCGCGCCCGCCACCATGGCGCCGACGCCGAGCAGCATGGCGACGATCGCGGCGGTCTGGGCAGTGGCAAGCTCCTGGCGCATTTTGGACAGGTGGCCGCCAACGATGTGTCCGGTCTCGTGCGCGAACACGCCGATGAGCTGATTGGGCGCGGTGGCTTGCTTCAGGGCGCCGGTAAAGATGAAGATGCGGTGCGCGTCCATGACGAACGCGTTGAACACATTTTCGTTGATGATCACCACCTGCACGTTCTGCTGGGCGAGGCCGGCCGCCCGCAGAATCGGCTGCGTGTAGTCACGCAACAGCTGCTCAATCTCCGCATCGCGAATCATCGGGATGCCGGCGGTGGATCCGGTCTGCGCCCGCGCCGGGAGGCTCCCGAACGCGATTGCGGCGGCGGCGGTCAGCGCGACGGCGCGCGTCGCTGGCCCCATCGGGCGCATCTTGCTAGGAGGTCTGGCGACAATCATGTGGGACAAAGTATCGGTCCCTCGGTCCGGGGACCCAGGCTATGGATGGAACCGGTTACGGTCAACACAGGGCCGGCGGATTGCAGAGGCGAAGCCAGACATTACGGAACCCGGCGAATACGGCAGCACCGGGGCGGCTCCGCGGGGACCGATGATCCGTCGAGACGAATTGATGCTTGAGAGGGCTAAACAGCTCTGGCAACCATCGGCGCGCAGCGCCGTGCCGCCATTCATGGTGATGGATGTCGTGGCTGCGGCAGCCCGCCTCGAGGCGCAAGGCCGCCGGATCATCCACATGGAAGTCGGCCAGCCGGCGGCGGGTGCCCCGGCTACGGCGATTGCCGCGGCGCGGGCAGCGCTCTCGTCCGCTCCCCTCGGCTATACCGAAACCCTCGGCATTGCTTCGCTGCGCCGGCGCATTGCACGCGCCTATGCCGAGTGGCATGGGCTCGACATCGATCCGGCCCGCATTGTCGTCACCACCGGCTCCTCCGCCGGCTTCATTCTGGCGTTCCTCGCCGCCTTCGAAGCGGGGGATCGCGTAGCGATGGCGCTGCCCGGCTATCCGCCCTATCGCCACATCCTCACTGCACTCGGCTGCGAGCCGGTGGGGATCGAGACCAGTGCGCCAACGCGTTGGTCGATGACCAGCGAAGCGCTGATCGCTCACCACCGCGCAAGCCCGCTCAAGGGCGTGGTGGTAGGTTCTCCCGCCAATCCGAGCGGCACGATGATGACTGCATCGGCGCTCGCCGAGCTGATCCGATGCGCCGAGGATGCCGGCATCATCGTCATCTCCGACGAGATTTATCACGGCCTCGATTACGCCTTTGCCGCAGAGTGCGCCGCGCGCATCTCGCCCGATGCCATCATCGTCAACTCTTTCTCCAAATATTTCTGCATGACCGGATGGCGGATCGGCTGGCTGGTGGTGCCGCCGCCGCTGGTACGGGCGGTTGAGCGGCTGCAGCAGAACCTCGCGATCTCGGTACCCACGCTCTCGCAAATCGCGGCCGAGGCCGCCTTCGAAGGGCGTGCGGAGCTCGAAGGAGTGCGGCGGGGCTACGAGGAAAACCGCGGCATTTTGCTCGAGGGATTGCCTCGCGTGGGCCTCGATTCATTTCTGCCCGCCGACGGCGCCTTCTATCTCTATGCCGATGTCTCGCGGTTCTCGACCGATAGCTTTGCGTTCGCGACGCGTATGCTGGAGCAGGCGGGCGTGGCGGCAACGCCCGGGGTCGATTTCGATCCGCTGCGCGGACGAAATTTCCTGCGCTTTTGCTATGCCGGCGCGCGGGAGGAGATGCGCGAAGCGGTGGAACGGATCGGCGATTGGCTGCGAAAAGGCGCGATCTGAGTGAGGTGGGGCGATGAGCGAGGCTTTGTTCGATATTCTGCGCAAGGTGACGACTGCGACGATCACCACCATGCTCCTGAAGCAAGGCATCCGGCGCTGCTGGATGAATGGTGCAAAACCGCTCGTTCCGAGGGGTGAGCGCGTTGTCGGGCGAGCGTTCACGTTGCGCTTCGTGCCGGTGCGCGAAGATCTTGCGACCCCGGAAAGCTGGGGCAATCCAATCTCGACGCGTGCTGCAATCGAGCAAATGCCGGAAGGCGCTATCGCGGTTGCCGACGCCATGGGCGTGTCGAGCGCCGGCATATTCGGCGACATTCTTTGCGCGCGCATGAAAAAGCGAAACGTCGCGGCGCTCGTTACCGACGGCGTCGTGCGCGACCGCACCGGCGTGCTGACAAGCGCGCTGCCGGTATGGTGTGCCGGGGTTGCGGCGCCGGCTTCCGTCAACGGATTGACCTTTGTCGGCTGGCAGCAGCCGATCGGTTGCGGCGGATGCGCGATATTTCCCGGGGATGTCATCGTGGCCGATGACGACGGCGCGGTCGTTATCCCGCAGCCGATGGTGGAATTCGTCGCCCGCGAGGGGGCCGAGCACGAACTCTACGAAAGCTGGGTGTTCAACGAAGTCGAGAATGGCGTGAAGCTGCCCGGCCTTTACCCGCCGGACAATGACGCCAAGGCGCGCTACGCGGCGTGGCGGAAGTCGCGGTCGTGACAGCGTAACGACTGACCTGCAGGTGCCGGTGTTGTTGAGCCAGGGCGCGAATGTTCTTCACCCTCTCCAAAATTCTCGGTTTCTTCGCCCTGCCGTCGAACCTCTTGATGGTGATCGGGCTCGTCGGCCTGGTTCTGCTGCTTACGCGGTTCACGCGGCTCGCTAGTTGGCTCATCGTAACGAGCCTTGTGCTCATTGCCGTTGCCGGATTGTCGCCGCTCGGCAATGCTCTGATCCTGCCCTTGGAGCAACGCTTCCCCCCTTGGGACGCTTCGCGCGGGCCGCCGGACGGCATCGTCGTGCTCGGCGGCGCGATCTCGCCGGATATATCGGCCGCGCGCGGCGCGGTGGCGCTCGACGAGGCGGCCGAGCGTATCACCGTCACCGCCGAGCTGGCGCGTCGCTATCCGAATGCGCGCATCGTATTTGCCGGCGGCAGCAATGCCTTGATTTTCGATGAGGGCGTCGAGGCCGCCTTCGCCGTGCGGCAATTGGAGGCTCTCGGTGTCGCGGCTGAACGAATCACGGCGGAGGAGCAGTCGCGCAATACGATCGAGAATGCGGTGTTCTCGCGCCTGCTCGCGAACCCGAAGCCGGGGGAGCGTTGGCTCCTGGTGACGTCGGCCTATCACATGCCGCGCGCGATGGCGGCATTCAGGGCGGCCGGATTCGCCGTCGAAGCTTATCCGGTCGATTGGCGCACGCGCGGGCCGATCGACGCGTTCCGGCCGTTTTCTTCGCTCGGCGACGGCCTGCGGCGGACGGATACCGCGATGCACGAGTGGGTCGGCCTCCTCACCTATCGGCTCACCGGCAAGACGGCCGCATTGTTTCCCGGCCCCTGACCGGCGCCTTGCCGACCCGGCTGTGGAATGCGGTCTTATTCCCTGTCATTCACCAATCCTTCAGCCTGTAACCAGATACTCTTCGTTTACGGGTGAGTGATTCGGTCTTGCGTGACGACGCGTCGCCTATCCTTACGCGATGTCCTCGGGGGAGGATTACCATGCCGACCGATATGCCTGCCGCCCTCGCAAGCGAGCCGGTAGAGACTGGGACTGAAGCCCAACCGGCGACGAGCGAGTGGATCGAGACCACGCTCGCCGTGCTGTTCACTGCAACGGCAGTCCTCTTCGTATCATTTCTCGCCGTGGTGACTGGCCTGGTGTGAGCGGCCGCGCCCTTGCCCGTGCGAGAGCGGTATGCTCATTCTCGCATGTGAGCTGCGAGCTGGCGGTCAATGGGGCTCCATCTGGTCATCGGCAACAAGAATTATTCCTCCTGGTCGTTCCGGCCATGGTTGGTGCTGAAAGTCGCCGGGATCGCGTTTGAGGAAACGCTGATCTCGCTCGATGCGCCCGACTTCAAGGCGCGGCTGACGGCATTGAGCGGCGCCGGCAAGGTGCCGGTGCTCATCGACGGCGACACCCACGTCTGGGAATCGCTGGCGATCCTCGAATACCTGGCCGAAAAATTCCCCGCCGCCGCTTTGTGGCCTCAGCATCCGGCGGCGCGGGCCCATGCGCGTGCGGTCGCGGCGGAAATGCACGCCGGATTCCTGCCGCTGCGGCGTCAATTGCCGATGAATGTCCGGCGGCCGGTCATGCCGTGCAAATTCGAGGCCGACGCGGCAGGCGATGTTGCGCGCATCGATGCGATCTGGAGCGAGTGCCGCGCGCGTTTTGCGGCTGCTGGGCCGTTTCTTTATGGTGCATTCGGGGCGGCCGACGCCATGTACGCTCCCGTGGTCTGGCGCTTCCACACCTACGCGGTCGAGGTGAGCGCGGCCGCCGGCGCTTATATGCGCGCGCTCATGGCGCTGCCGGCGTGGAGCGAATGGCGCGAGGCGGCAAGGCGCGAGCCTTGGGTGCTCCCGCACGATGAGATCGACTGGCCGGACGTGAAGCGGGAGTGAATGTAGCCCGGATTTCGCGAAAGCCCGCTAGCCGAGGCGTTGTTTGAGCTCGCGCAGCAGCGGCCGCTGATAGACGAGAATCTTGATCATAGCGATCGGCAGCGTGAAATAGGCGATGCGGTCGATCTCCGGAAACAGCTGCCGCCGTCCCGACCTGGGCGGCCACTCGATCTCGAACGTGTTGCTGGCGAACGGCGCCAGATCGAAATCCGCTTCGAACGCCCAAGCGTGCACCACCTTGCCGCTCTTCTGCTTGACTGGCGTCAGCGGGATAAAGTCACCCGCGGCGGCGAGATTCGTCTCTTCGGCGAATTCGCGCTGTGCCGTGCCGAGGAGATCGGCGCCGGGCTCGGCGAGGCCTTTCGGGATCGTCCACGCCCCGTCGTCTTTCTTCGCCCAGAACGGCCCGCCCGGATGCGCGAGCAGGACTTCGAGCGCGTTCCTGCGGCGGAAGGCGAGGAGACCGGCGCTGACCTCAGCACTGCGGCGCATCGGCGCAATGTCCCGATAAACTGCGGCTCTCTACCGCAGGCCTTTCTAAACAAGTCTTGCCAAATGGGCTCTCTGCATGATTTTGTCACTATTACACCCACAATGCCGGTTCCCTCGCCCATGCTCATTTGAGCGCGTCGTGGGAGGGGGGCACGCCGAACCATTTCCTGTACGGGAGCCAACGCCAATGCGATATCGATTTATCGCCACTCTTGCCGCTTTTCTTGCCGCTTTCGCGGCTCTGCTTGCGCCCATTGCCAAGGCCGATGACGCCCCCAAGGACGTCAAGGGCCTCTATCTCCTGAGCGATTATCCGGCAGTCACGCTGCGGCCGGGCGAGACCTCTTCGATTAATCTGCGGCTGCAGAATTACGATATGGCGCCTGACCGCCTGGCGTTGTCGGTTTCCGGAGTGCCCGCGGGCTGGACGGCAACGCTGATGGGCGGCGGCCAGCCGGTCGCAGCGGCGATGCCGGCGACCAATTCCAGCGTTTCGCTCGAATTGCGGCTCGACGTACCGAAGAACGCCGCCGAAGGCACGCAAACGCTTACCGTCACCGCTAGCGGAGGCTCGACGAACGCGGAACTGCCGATCGCGGTTACGCTCGCCAAGGACCTGCCGGCCAAGCTGACGCTGACGCCGCAGCTTCCCGAACTGCGCGGCACTTCGAGGTCCAGCTTCGAGTATCAACTCGGCATCAAAAACGACAGCGGCAAGAAGCTCACGGTGAGTCTCGCCGCCCAGGCGCCGCAGAATTTCGACGCCTCGTTCACCGAGCAATACGGCAGCCAGGAGCTCAACGCGGTTCCGGTCGATCCCGGTCAGACCAAGGACGTGAAGCTCAAGGTGCGCCCGCCGAACACGGCCGCCGCCGGAAGCTACAAAATCGTAGCACGAATTGGGGCCGAGGATGCCGCGGCGACCGTCGACCTTACACTCGACATCACCGGCCAGCCGAAGCTCGATGTCGGCGGCCGCGAGGGGCTTGTCTCGATGCGTGCTTCGGCCGGCAAGGAGACCTCGGTGCCGGTCGTCATCGCCAATACCGGTACCGCGCCGGCAGACGACGTCGAGCTCAGCGGTTCAGCGCCAAGCGGGTGGAAAATTACCTTCGATCCGAAGACGGTCGATCACATTGCGCCGAACGAGAACAAGGAAGTGCAGGCGCTGATCACGCCGACGGAGAAGGCAATCGCCGGCGATTACGTGACGACGATCCGCGCATCCACCCGCGGCGAGTCGGCCTCCGCCACCTTCCGCGTCACGGTGACGACCTCGACCATGTGGGGGATCGCCGGTGTCGGTATCATCGGTGTCGCTCTGCTGGTCATGGTCGGAGCGGTTGCCAGGTTCGGTCGGCGATGAACGAGGAAATCGTCATCGAGGCGAAGGGCCTCACCAAGAACTACGGGCGCGCGGTCGCCGTCGATCACATCTCGTTCACCGTCGGGCGCGGGGAGATCTTCGGATTGCTCGGGCCCAATGGGGCCGGCAAGACCACCACCATCCTGATGCTGCTCGGTCTCACCGATATTTCCGCCGGCGAGGTGCGCGTGCTCGGCTTCAATCCGGCGCGCGAGCCGCTTTCGGTCAAGCGTCGCGTCGGTTACCTGCCCGACACGGTCGGGTTCTACGATTATCTCACCGCCGCCGACAATTTGCGCTATACCGCGCGGTTGATCGGCTTCAAACAGCTCGACCGCGAGAAGAGGATCGCCGGCGCACTCGATCAGGTCGGACTTTCCGAACTTGCGGACAAGCGCGTCGGCACCTTCTCCCATGGCATGCGCCAGCGGCTGGGACTGGCCGAGATTCTCATGAAGGGCGCGCAGATCGCCATTCTCGACGAGCCGACATCCGGGCTCGACCCGCACGCCACCGCGGAACTGCTCGCCGTCATCCGCGGCTTCAAAGCAGAGGGCGTTTCGGTGCTGCTCTCCTCGCATTTGCTCGAGCGGGTGCAGAGCGTGTGCGACCGCGTCGCGTTATTCAGCGGCGGCCGCATCGCGCTGATGGGCTCGGTGGCCGATCTCGGCCGCGAAGTCCTCGGCGGCGGCTACGTGGTCGACATCGAGGCCGACGGCGCCGGCCTCGCCGAGCGGCTCGCGCTTATTCCCGGCGTCAGCGGCGTCGAGCAGACCGGCATCGGCAAGCTGCGTCTGCACGCCGACCGTGACGTTCGTCCGGAAGCGGCGGTCGAGGTGGTGGCGATGCAGGGCCGCCTCAAATATCTCGGCGTCCAGGAGCCGAGCCTCGACGCCATCTACACCCGCTATTTCGAGACCCGACCCAACGAGGAAATGGCCATGAAGGAAGGAACGCTGCATGCGGCGTGAAGGCTCGGCCTTTCAGGGCCTCGGCGTGGTCATGCTCAAGGAGCTGTCGGACCACCTGACCAGCGTGCGCATGCGCGTGCTCGAGTGGCTCGTAGTGCTGGTCGCGCTCGCGGCGCTTTATGGCGCCATTCAGCAGATCAAGGAGACGACGGCGGAGGATCCGTTCCTGTTCCTGCGCCTGTTCACGACCTCGCGCGAACCGCTGCCCTCGTTTGTCTCCTTCATCTCCTTCCTGGTGCCGCTGATGGCGATCGGTCTCGGCTTCGACGCCGTCAACGGCGAGTACAACCGGCGCACGCTGTCGCGCATCCTCGCCCAACCGATCTATCGGGACGCGCTGTTGTTCGGAAAATTTCTCGCCGGGCTCATTACGCTTGCGATCAGCCTGATTACGCTGTGGCTGCTGGTGATCGGGCTCGGGCTGCTGCTGATCGGGATTCCGCCCGGCGCCGAGGAAATCGGCCGCAGCTTTCTCTTTCTCCTGGTGACCATCATCTACGCCGGCGTGTGGCTCGCGCTGGCGCTCTTGTTCTCGATCCTGTTCCGCTCGCCCGCGACCGCGGCGCTCGTCACCCTCGGCCTATGGCTGTTCCTCACGTTCATATGGCCGGTGCTCGCCGGCGCCGTCGCGCAAATCATCGCGCCGCTGGATCCGCGCTATATCGCACTGGGATTGCAGACGCCGGCGACCGCGGAGATGGAGCAAATTTTGGCGCGTCTGTCGCCATCGACGCTGTTTGCCGAAACCGTGGTGGCGCTCCTTGATCCGACCACGCGCTCGTTGGGGCCGATCTATCTGAGCCAGCTTCAGGGTGCCGTGCTCGGCGCGCCGCTGCCGCTGTCCGAGAGCATGTTGATCGCCTGGCCGCAAACGGTCGGCATGATCGCGAGCGCCATCGTGCTGTTCGTCATCGGCTACGTGATCTTCCAGCGTCAGGAAGTGCGCGCATAGAGCTTGATCCCAAAAAAGCCTGTCCCGGACCCGATCCAGGGTGGATGCTGGTGTTCGGCAAAGATCATGCGCAAATGAATAAGAGCAAGGGCGGCGCGGAAGCCGCCCTCGGCGCGCCTCCTTTCCCCAAGCCCGACCGAAGAATCCTGCAGCACGCCACGCGGGGCGCGTTGCGCCGGCGCTCGCATCATAGTCAAATCGGGCTCAATGAGAGGGATTCGTGACCGCCATCGCAACGAAGGTTAATACCGCGTCGCCAGAGTTCCGCGCTAACGAGGCGGAGATGCGCGCACTGATCGCGGAACTGCAAGAACGGCGCGCCAAAACCGCCGAGGGCGGGCTGCCGCGCTCCCGCGAACGTCACCTTTCGCGTGGAAAACTCCTGCCGCGCGAGCGCGTGATGACGCTCATCGACCCGGGCGCGCCGTTCCTCGAATTATCCCCGCTCGCCGCCAACGGCATGTATGGCGAGCCCATTCACGCCGCCGGAATCATCACCGGCATCGGCCGCGTCGCCGGCCGCGAATGCGTGATCGTGTGCAATGATTCCACCATCAAGGGCGGCACCTATTACCCGATGACGGTGAAAAAGCATTTGCGCGCGCAGGAGATCGCCCGCGAAAACCGGCTGCCCTGCATCTACCTCGTCGATTCCGGCGGCGCCAACCTGCCGCAATGGCCCGATGTGTTTCCCGACCGCGAGCATTTTGGCCGCATCTTTTACAATCAGGCGACATTGTCGGCTGCCGGTATTTTCCAGATCGCGGTGGTGATGGGCTCATGCACCGCGGGCGGCGCCTACGTGCCGGCGATGTCGGACGAGACCATTATCGTGCGCAACCAGGGCACCATCTTTCTCGGCGGCCCGCCGCTGGTGAAGGCGGCAACCGGCGAAGTGGTCTCGGCCGAAGAACTCGGCGGCGCCGACGTGCACGCGAAAAAATCCGGCGTCGCCGATTACTACGCCGAGAACGACCGCCATGCGCTTACGCTGTGCCGTCGCATCGTCGCCAATTTGAACACGAAGAGGTCGATCGACATACCGCTCGCCAAGCCCGCCGAGCCGAAATACGAGGCGAGCGAACTCGACGGCATCGTGCCGGTCGACCTCAAGAAGCAATACGACGTGCGCGAAGTGATCGCGCGCCTCGTCGACGGCTCCGAGTTCGACGAGTTCAAGGCGCTCTACGGCACCACGCTGGTCACCGGCTTCGCGCACATTCACGGTATTCCGGTCGGCATTCTCGGCAACAACGGAATCTTGTTCTCGGAGAGCGCGCTCAAGGCCGCGCATTTCATCGAGCTTTGCTGCCAGCGCCGCATTCCGCTGCTTTTCCTGCAGAACATCGTCGGCTTCATGGTGGGGCGCGACTACGAGGCCGGCGGCATCGCCAAGGACGGCGCCAAGATGGTGATGGCCGTCGCCTGCGCCCAGGTGCCGAAAATCACCCTGGTGATCGGCGGCTCCTATGGCGCCGGCAATTACGGCATGTGCGGCCGCGCCTACAGCCCGCGCTTTTTGTTCACCTGGCCGAACGCCCGCGTGGCGCTGATGGGCAGCGAACAGGCGGCCAGCGTGCTGGCGACCGTGCGGCGCGACAACCTCGATGCGGCGGGCAAGAAATGGCCCGAGGTCGAGGAGGAGGAATTCAAGCGGCCGATCCGCGAAAAATTCGAAGCGGAAGGCAATCCCTATTTCGCCACGGCGCGGCTCTGGGACGACGGCATCATCACGCCGGCCGAAACGCGCCGGGTGCTGGCGTTATGCTTCTCCGCGGCACTCAATGCGCCGATCACGGAGACGAAGTTCGGGGTGTTTAGGATGTGAGTGCCTTGCTTGATTCGAATACATCATATATGAGGTGGAGATGGCTCCGATGGAATGGGCCGTCGTCTATTTGAACGATAGTGTGCGGGCCGAAGTCGAGGCGCTTTCGCCGGAGCACCGTGCCAAGTTTCGACGCATCGTCGAATTGATGCAAAGCAAGGGCCTTGAGCAGGTCCGCGAACCCTACGTCAAGCATTTGGAGGGCGGGCTATGGGAAATGCGGCTGAGCGGACCGAGCACAATCGCCCGCGCCATTTACGTGGCGGCAAGGGGTCGGCGCATCGTCGTGCTGCACGCCTTCGTCAAGAAAACCGAGAAGACTCCGCGGCGCGCTCTGGAGATCGCGCGCGCACGGGCAAAGGAGGTCGTGTGAGCGACGCCCATGTGGCGGTCGAGGAGAGCTTCCGGCGCTGGGACAAGGAACCGGCATTTCGGCGTGCCTACGACGCGCTGGCGGACGAATTTGCGCTCGCGGCAGCATTGATTGACGCGCGTGCGCAAGCCGGCTTGTCGCAGGAGGCCGTGGCCGAGCGCATGCGCACGTCGCAGCAAACCATCTCGCGCCTCGAAGGCGGCACGGCCAACCCGTCGCTGCGGACGCTGAGGCGGTTCGCCCAGGCGACCGGTACACAGCTCAAAATCAGCTTTGAGCCGGCGAAGAAAAAAGCGCGCTGAGCCGCGCCACCGCGCCGCTATAGCGCGACGGCATCATGTCCGCTGCGACGCGCCGCGTGCTGGCCCTGTGTTTTTCCGCGGCGCTGAATGCGCCGATCCCGGAGACGAAGTTCGGCGTGTTTAGGATGTAAGATGCGCAACTTGATGAAACCGGTGCCTTTACGTGAGTATCTAATTTACGTGCCGACTATGGCGGGGGCGGTAGCGATTGTTTATGACGTTGGGTATTTTTGGGCCTTGAATATTCACTATTTCTTTTTCTTCTCGCTTTCGGAGCACATTGTTTTTGCAATGCAAACTGTGCCATTGGATATATTGATTTTTGGTGGGATAGTAATAATTCTGGCGATCGACATCCTTATTCCATCGTCATCAAATATAAGGCGGATACTTGGATACATCGGGTTCGCTTTTCTACTGCCAGCTATTCTAGCTCAGATCTATCAACAGACGTGGGCAACTGCTGTGTTAGTCAGCTTGGCGCTGATGTCCCTGAGCCTTTCGACGCTTAACGACAGAACCCTCGTCTTTAACTTAGGATATCTTTTCTTTGGTCCTCTTTCCGTCGTGCTTCTTATCGGCCTTGCGAGCGGCGAGACACAATTGAGTTCTCATTCAGATAAATCTTACATTCAGATAAAGAATGAAGGCGTTTACGTTGGCAATCTGGTTAGGGCGGGTGAGCGGGGAATACTCTTTTCGGTTCCAGCGGAACGAAGGATCTACTTTAGAGATTGGTCCAAAGTTGTATCGGTCGATAGTCAATTGAGTCCGTAGACAAGACGTGGATGCCCGTGAGGTCGGATTGGCAACCACTTTGGTATTTGCGGTGATGACCGGCAGCTCTCGTTGCGCCGCTGGGGCTCCTCCCGCCATTTGTATCAAATCTGGCATTACACCCTGTTTCGCTTCTTCTCCGGCAGCTTCGCCGCCTTGCGCAGCGCGGCGTTGATGCGGCTCTGCCAGCCGCGGCCGCTGCGACGGAAATGGGCGAGCACCTCGGGATCGAGGCGCAGACTGACCGCGCGCTTTCGATTGGAAGAGGGCGGCCGTCCACGGCGTATGAGCTTGCCCCCTTCATACAAATCCGCACCGCGGAACCATTCGTCGGTCAGTTCAGGAATCTCCTCGTAGTCCCTGGGGCCGAGGACATACTCATCCACTTTCTTCAGATCGCTGCCGACCGGTTTCAAGGTGCGGACCGTAGCGCGCTTTTTCCCGCTCATTGGCCTTCCTCATTGAAATGACGTGCCGATCACCGCCGCGTGGCGTCCACACCAAGACCACCATTCGGTTTCGTAAGAAACCGACGGTGATGATGCGGGTTTCGCCATAGTCGCGTCGATCGTCGCGTCGTTGGTAATATCGGCCAGCGAACACTTCCGGGGCTTCATCGAAATCGAGCCCGCGCTCCCGCAAGGTCCAGGCGCGCTTTGCGGGATCGTTAGGTGATCGCCATCCTGAATTGATGTATGTACAATAAATCGCGGTAGTAAGCAAGTGTAGGAGCCGGTATCATGCCCAAGACCATCGAGCACATCCATTGGCCGGACGCGCCGAATTTGTGGATGCCTTATGCGCCGGCGATCAAGGTCAAAGGCGGAACGACCGTTTACCTCGCCGGCGTCACCGCCGCGCCGGTCTACCATCACCATCCGCATCGCCCGGAGGAGTTCGATGCCATGCCGCGCGACATGGCGGGGCAGGCGCGCGCGGCGCTGGAAAACCTCAAGCGGGGGCTCGATGCGGTGGGTGCGACCTTTGCCGACGTGGTCACCGCCGATCGCTTCGTCACCGATCTCTCGGAGCAGGACGCGCTCAACCGCGTCTGGGGCGAGTATTTTCGCGATGCCAAGCCGGCGACGACGACGGTGCAAGTGGTGCGGCTCGCCACCGATCCGCGCTGCCTCGTCGAGATCAACGCGGTCGCCGTCGTCGATTGAACGGAGATTGTTTACTGGGCGATTTCTTGGCCGCGAAACCTGTTATCGATTGGACAGCCAATAGAGGACGCTGAGCACGATGCCGATCACGATGCTGATGATGAGGCAGGTGACCACAGGGAAATAGAACGTGGTGCCATCGCGATGGATGATGATATCGCCAGGGAGCCGGCCGAGCCCGAGCCGCGACAATATCGGCCACGTGATCCCGGCGACCAGGATCAGCAGCCCAAGCCCGATCAGAAAGCGCTGTATGTCCATCCGTAGCCTCATCGAGAAAGTGGCGAGGCAGGTGGAAGCGATCAAGACTGCGGCCTGCTGCGCCGGTGCTTGACGCGGACACGCCTTGGGGCGCTCATGGTCTCTGCTTGTGCCAAGCGTCTGAGCCGAGAGCCGAGGGCCCATGACTGAACTTTCCTATCGAACAGCGCTCATCGTCGGCGTCGGGGCAGGGCTCTCCGCTTCGCTGGGGCGGAAATTCACGAAGGCCGGCATGACGGTCGCGCTCGCCGCACGCCGGGCCGCCGATCTTGCGCCGCTCGCCAAGGAGACCGGCGGCAAAGCCTTCGCTTGCGATGCGACTAAACGCGCGGAGGTCGCGAAGCTCTTCGCCGACGTCGACGCCGCGTTCGGCGCGCCCGACGTGATCGTCTATAACGCCAGCTATCGGACGCGCGGACCGGTCGTCGAACTCGATCCCGCCGAGGTCGAGAAATCGATTGCGGTCAGCGCGTTCGGCGGCTTTCTCGTGGCGCAGGAGGCAGTCAAACGCATGCTGCCGCGCGCCCACGGCGCGATCCTGTTCACCGGCGCCTCCGCGAGCGTGAAGGGCTACTCGCAGTCGGCGCCGTTCGCCATGGGCAAGTTCGCATTGCGCGGGCTGGCGCAGAGCCTGGCGCGCGAGCTTTCGCCGCAAGGCATTCACGTCGCCCACGTCGTCATCGATGGTGGCATCCGCAGCGCGCAACGGCCCGATCCGCCGGAAAAGCCCGACAGCCTGCTTGATCCGGATGCCGTCGCAGAGACTTACCTGCATCTCTTGCGGCAGCACCGCAGCGCCTGGGCCTGGGAAATCGAGCTGCGGCCTTGGGTGGAGCGATTTTGAGTCCGGGCGCAAGGCTCGGCTATAATCGCCCCATGTCGGGGATGATCGCAAAGGCGGTTCTGTTCACGCTTGCCCTCATGGTTGCCACGACGGGTGCACACGCGCAGGCTACGCGCCACAAACGCGAGCAGCGCGCGGTCGAGCCTCCGATTCCCGTAGTGCCGATCGATAAGCGCGACAGCGTCGTGGCAGTGCCCGGTACCTTCAATGGCCGGCCCTACTGGCTGGCGCTCGCCCAATGCGGCGGTATCTATTTCAAACTGAACATCCTCTACACCGACGCCGCTGTGCACGCCCGCGTCGTCAAGCCCGACCCCAGGGCCAACGCCGAATACACCAAGAAGCTCACTGAGGCGATCAAGACCGCGACCACCTATTTCGACGGGGCCGAACGCTTTCTCATGACCGACCGCGGGCTCGAACGCGCCGATGCGGTCCTCACTTATGACGGACAATCGCGCGCGGCGGGCGAGCGGCTCAAGACCATCGAGGCGGCGCTCACGGCGGCAAAGGTCTGCCCCGCGCTTTATCAGGCCTGCCAGGAAGCCTATTCCAAGCAGTGCAGCGAACCACTCGCGCCCACGAGTTGAGCAACAGCGGAAGCGTCGGCGGAGATTTTTCGGGCGCCGCCAGGAGCGCGGCCAGCTACGCGTCGCGGAAGGAGGAGGTCATGAAGCCCATTTTTGCAGCCTTGATCGCGGGGGCGCTGGTGGCGACGCTGAAAGCGAGCGCGCAGGAGGGATCGACACCGCAAGCCGCAGCACCTTACGAGCCCGGACTCGGCGAGATCATGGCGCTACAGCAGATGCGCCACATCAAGCTTTGGTTCGCCGGTCGCGCCGGGAATTGGCCGCTCGCCGATTACGAGATCGACGAGCTGAAAGAAGGTTTTGACGACGTGAACAAGCAGCTCGGCGGCGACACGGTGGAGAAAGCCGTGGGAGGCCAGATTTCCGCTCTCGAGAAGGCAATCGAGGCCAAGGACCGCGCTGCATTCGTGAGCGCCTTCGACAAGCTCACCGCGGGCTGCAACAGTTGCCACCACATGCTGGATCACGCCTTCATTGTGATCCAGCGTCCGACGTTGCTGCCCTACAGCAATCAGTCTTTCGCAGCGCAGAAATGATCAGTCGCCCGCGTCAACGCGCCGCGGTGCCCGTGGCGACACATGAGTGGCACATTTCGAACCGATATCTGAGTCCTTGACGCTCTTTGCTTCAAAGGAGGTCCGACGATGACCTATCGCGTCTATTCCGGCCCGCGTGGCTCGCAGTCCATCTCCCCGCTGGAGAAGGATCGCCACCTTTACAAGGAGTTCAGCGTCCTCGACGAGGCGATGAGTTGGGCGCGGCACATCAACGACAGCGGCCGCGTCGCCTTGCTGATCGAAGGCGATGACGGCACGCGGCTGACCAAACAGCAGATCGTGACGGCTCTCAAGAATCCGCAGTCGAGCGAGCCGCACAACCACGCGGCATAGCATTCGTCTGAACTCGGCAATGCTCGAGTTCGGTCAATTCTAAGGTGACCAAGTCGGAAGCATTCCGACTTCGATGATACCGGAAGCGCCGCATTTCTGGTATGGCGCTGGCAGCTTTGCAGCAGCGTCAGCAATCGACGCTCGGCAGTGCCGCGAGATCGGGAATTTCGCGCAGCGGTGCAAGCTCGGCATACTCGTCCGGCAGGCGGGCGCGATTGACCCAGAATGCGTTGAAGCCGAACGACGCGGCACCCATGACGTCCCAGCGGTTCGACGACACGAACGCGGCATCGGACGGCGCCACCGCCAAGGCGTC
>JBEKNW010000003.1:0-56192 GCA_049522435.1 Xanthobacteraceae bacterium | reverse complement strand
TTGGACTGGCTGTCCTTGACGATCACCTCGACCGGATAGGTCGCGTTGCCGACCTTGAGGCCGCCCTTCACCGTGTTCTGAAAGTTCGCGATGACGAAATTGTCCGCCTCGGCAAAGGCGGCAAGCGGTCCGGTCCGCGGGCTGACATAGCCCAGCTTGATGCTCCTGGCGGCGCGCGCCGCGGGCGCGAATACCGGACCCGCGGCGAGTGCAGCCCCGGTTGCGGCCGACGCCTTGATGAAGCTGCGCCGATTGAAGCGAATGGAATCGGATGTCCGTGCCATGCCGTCCTCCCCTGTCCGATGCGCACCGTCGCCCGGAATCGGGCCGTGCCATTGGCGTTTACCCCTTAGCGAACCCTTCGACTTGCACCGTGACTAGCACCGTGACTTGCACCGACTTGCACTGTTCGGCGCTGCCGGGTATGTTCGATTATCGAACTAAGGTTCGCTTATGAGCCATTGTTACCGAGAGCCGAGTTTCTGTCAATCGTCCCGGCGCCGTGGGGCTGCGCGATGACTGAAGATAAGGAGTTCATGGCGACGCTGGCGAAAGGCCTTGCCGTGCTCGGCTCGTTCGACAAAGAGCGCCCGGCCATGACCTTGTCGCAGGCCGCGCAAGCCACCGGTCTGTCGCGGGCGACGGCGCGACGCATCCTGCGCACGCTGACCGAACTCGGATACGTCATGCAGAACGGACGGCAGTTCTCGCTGTCCTCGGGCATTCTCAAGCTCGGCTTTGCTTATCTCGCGACCCAGAACTGGATCGAGCAGGCCGCACCGCTGATGCGGCAGCTCAGCGAGCAATTTCACGAATCCTGCTCGGCGGCGATCCTGCAGGAAACCGAGATCGTCTATGTCGCGCGCATTCCGGCCAGCCGCATCATGTCGGTGGCGCTTGCGGTGGGAACGCGGCTGCCGGCCTTTCATACCTCGTTGGGCAGGATCCAGCTCGGCTTTCTCGATGCCGCGGAACTCTGGCGGCGCCTGCGATCACTGCACATCGAGGCCTTTACGCCATCGACGATCATTGACGTACAGGCGCTCTTCGACCGGGTACAAGAGGACCACGCGCAGGGATTCTCCATCGTCGACGAGGAGATCGAGCGCGGCCTCCGTTCGATCGCGATGCCGATCGTGGACCGCAACGGCCAAGCGGTCGCCGCGCTCAATCTGAGCACCCATTCGACCCGCACCACGCGCAACGAGATGCGCAATCTCTTCCTTCCCAGCTTGCGCGCGGTCGCCGCGCAGATTTCATCTTCGGTCGTGTGACGCGACACGGGCGCCCACGAGGGGCGCCCCAGGGACGGCCCTCGTGGCCGGCCCTGGGAGACGCTGCGCCTTTGTCTTGCTTGCCCGGCCTCCCCCGAGTATCGTTCGCAAAGAGCCGAATAGCGGACGTTGGTTCGATAATCGAACAAATCAGCCGAAATTTAAAGAGGGGGAAGCGCCATGAGTGTAGACGCGAAGGATGCGAAATCGGAAGCCCAGTCGGGCGTCACCACGCCGCAGACCGGCAGCGAATACCTCGATTCGCTGCGCGACGACCGCGCCGTCTTCATCTACGGCGAACGCGTGAAGGACGTGACCACGCATCCGGCCTTCCGCAACACGTCGCGCATGGTGGCGAGGCTTTACGACGCGCTCCGCGATCCCAAGCACGCCGACAAGATCATGGTGCCGACCGACACCGGAAACGGCGGCAAGACGCACGCGTTCTTCAAGGCGCCGAAATCGCTCGACGAACTATTGGCCGGAAGGAACGCCATCGCCGAATGGGCGAAGATCACCTACGGCTGGCTCGGCCGCTCACCCGACTACAAGGCCTCGTTCCTGGCGACGCTGGGGGCCAATGCCGAGTTCTACGATCCGTACAGCGACAACGCGCGGCGCTGGTACAAATTCAGCCAGGAGCGCATCCCCTTCGTCAATCATGCCATCATCCATCCGCCGGTCGACCGTGACCGGCCGCCCAACGAGGTCGGCGACATCTGCTGCCACGTGGAGAAGGAGACCGACGCCGGCATCGTCGTGTCCGGCGCCAAGGTGGTGGCGACGGGGTCGGTGCTGACCAACTACACCTTCGTCGCCCATCACGGCCTCATCCCGCTGCAGGACAAGAAATTCGCCGTGGTGTTCATGGTGCCGACCAATCATCCGGGGGTCAAATTCATCTGCCGCACCTCCTATGAGATGACGTCGACGGCGATGGGCAGCCCGTTCGATTATCCGCTGTCGAGCCGGCTCGACGAGAACGACGCCGTCTTCATTCTCGACAAGGTGCTGGTGCCCTGGGAGAACGTCTTCGTCTACGGCGACATCGAGAAGGCCAACAATTTCTTCCCGCGCACCGGATTCCTGCCGCGCTTCGTGGTCCACGGCTGCACGCGGCTGGCGGTGAAGCTCGACTTCATCGCCGGCTTGCTGCTCAAGGCGGTGGAAGCCGCGGGCACCAAGGATTACCGCGGCGTGCAGGCCAATGTCGGCGAGGTCATCGCCTGGCGCAACCTGTTCTGGGCGCTCTCGGACGCCATGGTGCGCGATCCCAAGCCCTGGATCGGCGATTATGTGCTGCCCAATATGGACCCCGGCAATGCCTATCAGATCATTGCCACGATGGCCTACACCAAGGTCAAATACATCATCGAGCAGACCGTCGCGTCCGGGCTCATCTATCTCAATTCCCACGCCAGCGACTTCAAGAACGCTGAAATCCGCCCCTATCTCGACCGCTATATGCGCGGCTCCAACGGCTACAAGGCCGAGGAGCGCGTCAAGCTGATGAAGCTGTTGTGGGACTGCCTGGCGACGGAATTCGGCGGCCGGCACGAGCTCTACGAGATCAATTACGGCGGCTCGACCGAGGAGATCCGCCGCTATTGCCTGTTCGGCGCGCAGGCTTCCGGCAACGCCGATCGCTTCAAGGGTTTTGCTGAAGATTGCATGGCGGAATACGATCTCGACGGCTGGAAGGTGCCGGATCTCACCGATCCCGGCGAACTCAGCTACCACGTCCTGCGCGGCGCGGGGAAGTGAGACACTAGCGTCATTGCGAGCGAAGCGAAGCAATCCAGACTCGCGCCCGAAGTCTGGATTGCTTCGTCGCTTTGCTCCTCGCAATGACGTTGCAGGCTAGCTCATCGCCACCATGCCGAGCCGATGCAGCAGCGCCTGATCGCGGTCGCAGTCGGGGTTCGGCGTGGTCAGGAGCTTCGGCCCGTAGAAGATCGAGTTGGCGCCGGCGAGGAAGCAGAGCGCCTGCGTCTCCTCGCTCATGTCCTCGCGGCCGGCGGAGAGCCGTACCATCGAGCGCGGCATGGTGATGCGAGCAACCGCGATCGTGCGCACGAACTCGATCGGGTCGAGCGGGCGCGCGTCGGCAAGCGGCGTGCCGGCGACGCGGACCAGCATGTTGATCGGCACCGACTCCGGATGCGCCGGCAGGCTCGCCAGCGTCGCGATCATGCCGACGCGGTCCTCGCGCGTCTCGCCCATGCCGACGATGCCGCCGCAGCAGACGGCAATGCCGGCGGCGCGGATATGTTCGAGCGTTTCCAGGCGATCCTCGTAGCTGCGCGTGGTGATGATCGTTCCATAAAACTCGGGCGAGCTGTCGAGGTTGTGATTGTAATAGTCGAGCCCGGCCTCCTTGAGCCGCTGCGCCTGCGCGGCCGTGAGCATGCCCAGCGTCGCGCAGCTCTCGAGTCCCAGCGCCTTGACGCCCTCGACCATGGCGCAGACGGCATCGAGGTCGCGCTCCTTGGGCGAGCGCCAGGCCGCGCCCATGCAGAACCGGCTGGCGCCGGCCTCCCGCGCGGCGCGCGCCTGCTCCAGCACCGCGTCAAGGGACATCAGCTTTTCCGCGTGCACGCCGGTGTCGTAGCTCGCGCTCTGCGGACAATAGGCGCAATCTTCCGCGCAGCCGCCGGTCTTGATCGACAGCAGCGTCGAAATCTGCACCGCGGCCGGATCGAAATTCTCGCGGTGAACGCTTTGCGCGCGAGACATCAGTTCCGGGAACGGCAGGTCGAACAGCGCGCGCACCTCCGCGCGCGTCCAGTCGTGGCGCAGCGGCGCGCCGCGCGGAGATTCCGTGGCTAGAGATTCAACTGTGGACATGCACGCCTTATATCACCGCTACCGATGTCCAGCCTACGTTCCGTCATCCTGAGGCGCGCCTGCGGCGCGCGCCTCAGGATGACGGTAACATAGAAAAAAGGCCCCGCGGGACATCCGCGGGGCCTTGCCAAGTAGAAAAGGCCGTTGCTACGTCAGCTTAGTTCTTGGCGACCAGCGGCTTCGGAGCCTCCGGTCCCCAGATTCTGAAGCCGAGGCGGGTCCAGACCCAGAGCGAGCCCGTGCCAGCCGGGGTGTTTGCTGCTTCAACCACGTCGGTGACCCAGAGCTGGAAATCGACGGGGCCGAAGTCGTAGCCGATCAAGCCGCCGACAGCGAAGTTCGAATAATTGGCGCAGAAGGTGGCGCACAGCGCTGCAGCGCCGGGCCCGCTGATGCTGTCGCTGGTCGTCTGCACCTCGAAGAAGCCGACCGGGCCGAACTCCCACTTGCCGAACTTATACAGCGCGGTGAGGTCGCCATAAAACATGTCACCGTTCTGATAGGTGTTGGGGAAGCCCGCCACACCGATAAGGCAGCAGGGACCGCTCGACGAGGTGTTGAAGTCATAGAAGAAGTTCGCCGACAGCACCCAGTTGTTGGCGAGATAGGAAATTGCAAACGTCGGCTCCAGCGTCCAGTAATCCGGATTCGGGTCCACGAAGCCAGGATAGCTATAGCGGCTGCCGATCGGGGCCATGAAATTGAAGCCGGCGCTGACGAACCAACCATTCTGCAGGTTCCAGGACAGGTTGATCGGGTTAAAGGTCGGATTGGCGACAACGAAGCCGCCGCCGGCAATGTTATTACAAGCAGTGTCGACCGGATTTACTAGCGAATTGCAGGTGGTGAACACATACCCGGCGCCCACCGCCGACATCGAATAGTTGGCGCCGAGGAAGGTCCAACCCGGGACATAGAGCAGAGGCACGGCTTGGGCGAGGGCAGGCAAACCTACCCGTCCGCCGGTGGCCGTGGCCCAGTTGCCAACATCTTTGCCTTGACCAGCAGGGGAGGCCTCACCAAGGTAAGCGGTTTCCAGCCCGGTGTAGAGGCCGGGAGGTGGCAGCGCGCCCAAGGCCAAGCCGATAGTGGCGCCTTGCAAGCGGTTTTGGAACGATGCAGGCTCTTCGGCGAAGGCCTGGCTTACCGCGCCGGTGGCGAGGAGTGTCGCCGCGGCGCCGCCTAGAACTAATCTCTTCAGTCGGGTCATTTGCCCCTCCACCTGTTTGTTCCCAAGACCTGCGTGTCCCGCAGGGTGCTTGTCTCGTCGGCACAACCTGCCAACTGGCGGCAGCGTCGTGGAATCGAACGAAGAAAGCAATAGTTTGCGGGCTTCGGCGCGGGGGGAAATGTCATTTATGTGGCAATAGTTGCAAAAATACCACGAAATTGGGCACCGCCAATTGTCAATCGCAAACCACACTCTCGCCGAGGAAAATATTGAAAATCAATGATTTAATCGAGGTCGCCTGCCTGTATCGGTCCGGTTGATGAGATGACGCAGACATGGGCAAAACATGCGCAAGATTGAGACAGACTCAACCGCGGGGACCCAAGCGGGCTCGCCGATTCGCCGATTCGGTCAAGGGAGGGGGCGAGACTGGATTTCTTTGCGGAGCTTGTCGTCGGGCCGGCCACTTCGGGCCGGACCCGTTGGCCCGCGATGACGTTGCCCTCACCAGAAATCCAGGATCGGAGCCGATGTCGGCTCGTGTGAATGCATGAGCGACGCCAGCCGGCCGACATGCAGAACGAGCGGATAAAGATTCTCGGCGTGTCGCAAAGCGAAGATATGGCCGATGAAAATCGAGTGGTCGCCGCAGGCATGTCGCGCGATCACCTTGGCGGCGATCGTCGCATGGGCGTGCGCGAACAGCGGCGTGCCGCCGGCGTATTCGTATTTCGGCGCAATCCCCTCGGCCGGATGCCCGGCGAAATGACCGATCAAGGATTCCTGGCCGCGCGCAAGGATATTCACGCCGAAATGGCCGGCTTCCATCAGCAAGCCATGCATGCGCGCCTTGGCGCCGACCGCGATGACGCAAAGCGGCGGCTCGAGCGATCCCGACATGAATGCGTTCGCGGTCATGCCGCGGACCTCGCCGCGCACCTGCGTGGTGACGACGGTAACGCCGGTGGCGAACGACGCCATGACCCGGCGAAAGAGCTCGGGACTCACCGCGCCGTTGCGCGGATCGTGTAGGCCGGAATTTTGCGCCGACGCAGCCATATTGAACCTTATGAAGCCCGCCGCGACGAAGCAAGGAACGTCGGCCGCTACGACTTCACCAATTTGCGGCCGGTGACCGCTTCGAGATTCTTGAAGTAAATCTTGTCCTGGTCCGCCTTCGACAGATTGAGCCCCTCGAGAATCTTCAACGTCTCGCGCGGATACATCGTCCCACCCTCGGGATCGAACGGGCAATCGGAGGCGAACACGATTTTGTCGCGCGGAAAGAATTCCATGCCGGCCTTGGTCGCCGGCACCGCGGTGAAGGCGGCGGTATCGGCCCAGAAATCCTCTTTGAAATAATCGAGCACGCGCTTTTTCAGGCTGTTGCGCAGGGAGACGTAATCGGCGTCCGAGGTGCGCGAGCCGAGCACGTCGTTGCCCGGCCCGAGCCGGCCTTCGAGCATCGGCACGATGCCGCCGAAATGGTGGGTGATGATTTTCAGGTTCGGATGGGTGTCGATGATCCTGGAAAACACCAGGCGCGCCATGGCGCACGCGGTCTCGTAGGACCAGCCGAACGTCCACCAGATTTCGTAAAGCGATTTTTGCTCGTCGATGTAGTCGGGCGTCTCGGCGCCGCGCGTTGGATGCAGCCAGATCGGCGCGCCGAGCTCGTTCATCTTGTCCCAGAACGGCAGGTATTCGGGGCGGTCGAGCGGCTTGCCGGCGACGTTGGTGTAGACCTGCACGCCGAGCGCGCCGAGCTTTTTGACCGCGCGCTCCGCCTCGGCGATTCCGGCGTCCGGCGCCGCGAGCGAGACCTGCGCCACCCAGCCGGGGAAATGGTCCTTCTCCTTGGCGGTGAGTTCCGCGAAGCCGTCGTTGATCATGCGGCAGAACTCGTCGATGTGCGCCGGATTCTTGGCGAATTCTTCGACCGGGGGCTGCGGGTAGACGAGGATTTGCTGATAGTCCTTGTGGCCGTCGACGATCTTCTTGCGCACCCCGATATCGTAGAGCGCCGGCAGCGAGCGCACGCGCTTGCCCATGTCCTTGTAGTCGGCGGCGCCCTCGGTGAGCTTGTCGAAGAATGTCTTCGGGAAAAAGTGCGTGTACGCGTCGATGCGCATGAGCGTTTCTCCTTTCGAGCGGCGGTCAATCCTTTGCCGCTGCGTCATAACCGTCATCCTGAAGTGCGCGCCGCAGGCGCGCCTTAGGATGAGGGAAGAGAGTCAATAGCGGCGTTACCGTTTTTAAAACGCTCCACGACTTGCCTCGGCATCGGCTGCGACCTTATCCGCTGCGGATCGTCGGCAAGGCGGATTACCCACACCCGCGTCTCGAAGCCTTCGACCGCGAGCACACCGGCCCTGGTGAGCCGATGCTCGACCTTGAAGCTCGAGCGGCCGCATTCGACGAGCGCCGTCGCGATCGCGACCTCGTCGCCGAACCGCGTCGGCAGGCGGAACCGCGCGCGCGCCTCCACCAGCGGATGCCCGGCGAAGTCGTAAGCCTTGAGGTATTCGAACTTGCTCATGCCGAGCGCGCGCTCGATCAGAACGGTCGTGGAGGTGTCGAACATCTCGAAATAGCGCGGATAGAATATGATCCCGGCGGGATCGCAGTCGCACCATTCGATGCGGGTATGGCGGGTGCTAGTCAGCATGAGATCGGAGGCCGGATGTCAGATGACGGAGATCAGATGTCGGAGATCGGATTGCGAATGGATCACCCTCTGTCATCCGTCATCCGACCTCCGTCATCTGGGTGCCAAGCGCAACGCCGCGTCGAGACGGATGACCTCGCCGTTGATGTAACGGTTCTCGATCAGGTGGCGCACGAGGGCGGCGAATTGCGATGGGTCGCCGAGTTTTTTCGGGAACGGCAGCGCCGCCGCGAGGCTCTGCTGAGCTTGCTCCGGCAATGCCTGCAGCATCGGCGTCAGGAAAATACCGGGGGCGATGGCGTTGACGCGGATGCCGAACTGGGCGAACTCGCGCGCCGCCGGCATGACCAGGCCGACGATACCGCCTTTCGAAGCCGCGTAGGCGGCCTGGCCGATCTGGCCTTCATAGGCCGCGACGGACGCGGTGCAGACGATGATGCCGCGCTCGCCGTCGGTGAGCGGCTCGAGCCCCTGCATGGCGGCGGCGGCGAGCCGCAGCGTATTGAACGTGCCGACGAGGTTGATGCGAATGACGCGCTCGAAATCGGCGAGCGGCATCGGGCCGTTGCGGCCGACGATGCGCCCGGCCGGCCCGATGCCGGCGCAATTGACCAGGATGCGCGCGGGACCATGGTCGGCGGCGGCCTTGGCGACCGCCGCCTCGGTGCCGGCGCTGTCGGCCACGTCGCAATGAATGGCGATGCCGTTGATGTCGATCGCCACCTCGGCGGCGGTTTTCGCGTTCACGTCGAGGATCGCGACCTTGGCGCCGGCTTCCGCCAGCATGCGCGCGGTGGCGGCGCCCAGGCCCGAACCGCCGCCGGTGACAATGGCCGCATGTCCACGAATATCCATGATCAACTCGCTTGTGTTGCCCCCTCCCTATCCTTCCCCGCTTGTGGGGGAGGGTAGGGAGGGGGGCCGCCGGCGACGATCACGTTGGCCGGCGGCGCGTCGGCGTAAAGCTCTTCGACCAAAGCCGCGCGATGGGCGAGCACCGCGCGCTGGTTGATCGATCCTTTGTCGGTCGCCTCGCCGACATCGAGCGATGGCGGCTCGGCCAGCAGAATGGCGCGGCGGACGCGGCCCGAAGTACCGCGGCTCGGCCCCGATAATTCTTCGAGGAGACGGGCAAACATTTTGCGCACGCGCGCGTCGGCGAGCAAGACCGCGACGGCCACATCCGGCGCCAGGTCGGGCGCCAGCTTGCGGCAGGCGTCGAGATCGGGAAAGACCAGAGCGGCGACTTCGTCGCGATCCGGTCCGGCCAGCACGACGTCGCGCACGAGCGGCGCACAATGCGCGATAAAAGCCGCGCGCAGCGGCCCGACGCTGACCCAGGTGCCGGTCGCGAGCTTGAAATCCTCGGCCAGGCGTCCGTCGAAGATGAGGCCCTTTGCCGGATCGGCCGGGTCCTCGAACTTGAGCGCGTCGCCGATCTTGTAAAATCCCTCCTCGTCGAAAGCGTCCGCTGTGAGTGCGTCGGCGCGCCAATAGCCCGGCGTGATGTTGGCCCCCTTGAGCCGCGCCTCGAGCTTGCCGTCGCGCGGGACGAGTTTCAGTTCCACGCCGGGTAAGGGCAGGCCGATATTGCCGGCGCGCTCGCATTCCCAGTTGCAGGCGAGCGCGGCGGGCGCTGTTTCCGTCGAGCCGAGGCTTGACAGAAAAATGACGCTCTCCCCCGTCGTCTTGACGGCGAGCCGCTGCAGCGCGTCGAGGACGTGCTGGGAGAGGCTGGCACCGGCATAGAACATCACCTTGAGCCGGCTGAAGAACTTTTCGCGTAGCGCCTGATCCGCGTCGAGATAGGCAAACAGCATCTCGAAGCCTTTCGGAACGTTGAAGTAGATCGTCGGCGCAATGTCGCGCAGATTGCGCACGGTCGCCTCGATCGCGCCCGGCATCGGCTTGCCCTCGTCGATATAGAGCGAGCCGCCATTGTCGAGCACGAGCCCGAAATTGTGATTGCCGCCGAAAGTGTGGTTCCACGGCAGCCAATCGACAATGACCGGCGGCTCCTCGGCGATAAACGCAAGGCCGGCGCGGATCATCGCCTGGTTTGCGCAGAGCATCAGCTGCGTATTGATGACGCCTTTCGGCTGGCCGGTGGAGCCGGAGGTGAACAGGATTTTCGCCACCGTATCGGGGCCGACTTTGGCATGCGCCGCTTCGACCGCAGGCGTCGGTTGTGCGCCGGACAATTTTGCGAACGGCGTCGTCGGCCGATCACTCGGCGGGTTCGCACCGACCACCACCTCGACGCCGGGCGGCACGGCAGCGGCGATGGCGCGCGCGAATGCCGTCCCATTGGCGGCGAAGACGAGGCCCGGCGTCAGAACTCCGATAATGGTTTTGAGTTTTTTAAAATCCTGCGAGAGCAGCGAATAGGGCACCGAGATCGGCGCATAGGGAATGCCGACATGCATGGCGGCAAGGCCAAGGAGCGCATGCTCGATATCGTTGCCGGATAGAATGGCGATCGGGCGATCGGGCGAAAGCTCCCGCTCGAGCAGCGCCGCGGCGATCGCGCGCACCTTTGCGAACGACGCCGCATAGGTCAGCGTGCGCCACTCGCCGGCGCCATCGCGCTGCGCCAGGAAGATGCGTTCCGGGACCGCTTTGGCCCAATAATCGAGCCGCTCGGTAAGCTTTTCCGGATAGGGGGGCAGCGCGTGCGGCGAGCGCATCAGGATGGCGCCGTCGGTTCTGCGCTCGACCAACACATCCGGGGGCCCGAGCCGGACCGGCCGCAGCGGCGGGCGACCAGGACCTGCATTCACCTCTCCCCAGTGGGGAGCGGTCGGCCGCGCAGCGGCCGGGTGCGGGGGTACTGCGCTACTCATATTCCGTATCCCCTCACCCCAAGGCAGGGCACTTCCGCGTGCGCCGGATTGCCAGAGTTTCGATCCGCAACAAACCTTCCGTTTCGAACCCAGTCAAGGTCTCGGGTGTCCTGCCTCGGAGCCATTCAGCTCCGCGACCCAATGAAGTTCAATCCTTCTTGGCGACCAGCGGACAGCCGCCTTCGTTGAGCGGACGAAAGGTCTTATCCGCCGGGATCGTTCCTGTGACCTTGAAAACGTCCCACTCGCCCTTCGACTCGGCGGGGGTCTTGACCTGCAACAGATACATCGGATGCATCGCGCGCCCGTCCTCGCGGATCGAGACGCGACCGAACAGCGGGTCATCGACCGGAGTCGCCTTCATCGCGGCGACCACCGCGCGCCCATCGGCGGGCGAGCCGACTTGCTCGACGGCTTTCAGCCCTTTTCCGCCCGCGCCGCCGGTGCCGCGCGAGCTCAGCGAGGTTACGGCGATCTTCGACAACCGATCGCCAAATCCGAAGCACTGCAAGCGGCTCCTTGATCGCAGCCTTTCATGCCGTCGAAGGCAACGCGGCAACGCTCATCCCTTGACGAGCGAGCAGCCCCCTTCCGATAAGGGACGGAAAGCCTGCTCGGCGGGAATCGTCGCGACCAGCTTGAAATAGTCCCATTCGCCCTTGGACTCTGACGGCTTCTTGGTCTCGTAAAGGTAGACTGGATGAATCTTCCGGCCGTCGATGCGGATCGTGCCCTTGCCGAAAAGCGGATCGTCGGTCGGCAGTTCCTTCATCTTGGCGACCACCGCCCGGCCGTCGCCGGCATCTTTGAGCGCGGCCACCGCCTTCAGGTAATGAACCACTGCGGAATAGACCCCGGCCTGCATGTCGTTCGGCATGATCTTGTGCGGGTGCAGCTCTTGAAACCGCTTGGCGAAAGCACGGCTGGCATCGTTCTGGTCCCAGTAGAACGGCATCAAACCGAATACGCCTTGCGTCGCCTGCAGTCCGAGCGCCTGCACATTGTTGATCTGAAAGACGAAGCCGGGCAGCTTGAATTTGCTGGCCAAGCCGTACTCGGCCGCCTGTTTCAGCGCGTTCGACAGATCTCCTCCGGCGTTGGCGAGGGCGATGGTGTCAGCGCCGGACGATTGCGCCTGGATAAGAAAGGAAGAAAAATCGGAGGTGCCGAGTGGCGCACGAACTGAACCCATGACTTGGCCGCCCAGCTTGTTGACGCCCTCGCTGGCCGCCGCTTCGAGATCCTTGCCAAACTGATAGTCGGCGGAGATGAAAAACCATTTCTTGCCGCCGCGCTCGAAGATGGCTCTGGCGAATCCGTTCCCCAGCTCCCAGGTATCGTAGGTCCAGTGCACCGTGTTGGGCGAGCACGCCTTGCCGGTCAACAATGCGGTTCCGGCGCCGGAGCCAATCATCACCTTGTTGAGATCGCGGGCCAGTGTGTTGACGGCGAGAGCGACGGACGAGTTCGGCACGTCGATAATCATGTCGACGCCTTGGTTCGTGTACCAGTCGCGTGCGATGCTGGCCCCGATGTCCACCTTGTTCTGATGATCGGCATAGACGACCTCCACGGTGAGTCCGAGGTTCTTGGCGTAATCCTCGACGGCAAGCCGGGCGGCGATGACCGATCCGATGCCTTGGCTGTCGGCGTAAACCGATGACTGGTCGTTGAGCACACCTATTTTAACCGGCTTGCTTTGCGCCAGCGCGATCGAGGGTACGCCGGCCAACAGGATCGCCGCGATCAAAGATCTGATTTGCATAATTTCCTCCTTCGGTTCAGATAATCGTTGAGCACGCCGATGCGGATGGCGCCGTTCATCTCGGCCCAAGCCGGGCACGTCAAGGACAACAGGGCAGCGGTAATTGTTGCCAGCCTGAGCATGCGGTCCTCCCTGTTTGGCGCTCGCGGCGCCGTTTTTCTTTTGACCCTTGCGATGCGACAAATGTTGTCATAGACAACAATCTTCGTCAAGCTCGCCGGATCGGATTGTACGAGCTGGAATGTTGACGGCAGAGACCGATCGGAGCCTTGCGCTTGGTACTCCTGAACAGACAAGCCGCTGACACCCGCCGACGACGCGAGCAGGCGCGACGCCCGCAAGCGGTGCCCGACGTGCAAACGGAAGCGCTCAAGCTCGCTGAATTGAACGACCGTGTGGGTTATTTTCTGCGGCGGCTGCAGGTCGCGGTATTCAAGGACTTCATCGGGACGCTGGCGCCGATGGATGTGCGTCCGGCGCAATACTCCGTTCTGATTCTCATTGCAGCCAACCCTGGCCGCTCACAGGCCTCGATCGGACACGCCCTCGGTATCGAGCGCGCCAGACTTGCCCGCATGTTGCACGAGCTGGAACGACGCAAATGGATCGAACGGCGTCCTGCGGCCGGCGACCGCCGATCTCATTCGCTGTTCCTCACCGGCGCGGGTGCGAAGGCGCTGGCGCGGGTCAAGAATTTGGCCGCGCGCCATGAGACGCAGATGGTTGAGTTGATCGGGCTCAAGCGCCGAATGTTGCTGCTGGACCTTTTGCGCGAATTTGGCTGAGCGCCTCGATTTGCGCCCAGTCTTTCGAAAATCCGCCGCCATTTGACCCGGTCAGCCATGGCCCGTAAATAACCTGTACGCGGAGAAAAGCGGCGCAATCATCCGGCCGCGCAGGTCGCCGGCCCAAGGAGAGAGCGATGCGAGAGGCTTTCATTTGCGATGCGGCGCGCACCGCGATCGGCCGCTACGGCGGCGCGCTCGCCAAGGTGCGCACCGACGATCTCGCCGCGGCCCCGATCCGGGCGCTGGTCGCGCGCAATTCGCAGGCTGATTGGTCGCGGCTCGACGAGGTCTTCTTCGGCTGCGCCAATCAGGCCGGTGAGGACAACCGCAATCTCGCGCGCATGGCGCTCCTTCTTGCCGGGCTGCCGGACACGGTTCCCGGCGTGACCATCAACCGGCTGTGCGCTTCCGGGCTCAACGCCGTCGGCGACGCCGCGCGCGCAATCCGCACCGGCGAAATGGATTTCGCCATCGCCGGCGGCGTCGAGTCGATGACGCGCGCGCCCTTTGTAACGGGCAAGGCGAGCGAGCCGTTTTCGCGCGCCGTCGAGACTTACGACACGACGCTGGGCTGGCGCTTCGTCAATCCCGCGCTCAAGGCCCAATACGGCGTCGATTCGATGGCCGAAACCGCCGAGAACGTGGCGGAGGAATTCCAGGTGGCGCGCAAGGACCAGGATAGCTTTGCGCTGCGCTCGCAGCAGCGCGCCGCACGCGCCGTGGCCGCCGGCTATTTCGCCGAGGAGATCGTTCCGGTGCAGGCGCCGGGCGGCAAGGCCGGCCCGATCGTGGTCGACAAGGACGAGCATCCGCGTCCCGACACCACGATCGACAATCTCGCGAAGCTCAAGCCGATCGTGCGCAATCCCGGCACCATCACCGCCGGCAACGCCTCGGGCATCAACGACGGCGCCGCCGCCATCATCCTCGCCTGCGAGGACGCGGTGAAGGCGCACGGGCTGCGGCCGCGGGCGCGCGTCATCGGCATGGCCTCGGCCGCGGTGCCGCCGCGGATTATGGGCATTGGCCCGGTGCCGTCGACGCGCAAGCTGATGGAACGGCTGGGATTGAAGATCGGCGATTTCGATCTGATCGAGCTCAATGAGGCCTTCGCCTCGCAAGGGCTCGCATGCCTGCGCCAGCTTGGCGTTGCCGATGACGCCGAGCACGTCAATCCGCACGGCGGCGCGATCGCGCTCGGCCATCCGCTCGGCATGTCCGGCGCGCGGCTGGCGCTGACCGCCGTGCATGGCCTGGAAAAGCGCGGCGGCAAACGCGCGCTCGCCACCATGTGCGTCGGCGTCGGCCAGGGAGTCTCGCTGGCGCTGGAGCGGGTTTAAACAATGGGGGATGATGAGCGGGAAATCGCGCGTACGTTCCTGAACGGTCTACACGAGCGATTGCTAGTCGAATTACCAGCGCCTGTCGCGATGCGAAAAGCCGTCGATGAACTCGTCGCCGATGCGAGAGTGAACAAAATAAAGCATTTAAATCAGCCCGAGTATGCGTTTCTAAATCATTTCGCGGTTCCAATTATTTTTGACTACATGCGCTCGATTGAGCCGGCTGACGAGTTGAGAAGAAAGGCCTTACTTTCTGAATTTTACAGAAATATGCCGGCGTATCATCTAAATTCTCCCAGACGTTATCCTCGGCATCCCTTTGGAAAGTTGCCTCGCGATCCTTTACGCATCTTGCAACGATGGCGCGGCGAGGAACGCAGCACGAACGGCAGTGTGCGATGCCCACTACACCAGGCCTGCCCCGATATCGCTATTGGTGAGCCGTTCCCTCATCGCGTTGTTTTCGAAGTGAAGTACTTCACCGGCAACGATGGAGAACGTCAGCTTGTTAATGGTGTCTATGAGGCTTTTTATTATCTCGCGATGCCAAATGTTCCCGCATCGAAAACGCATCCGGCTTGGCAATACAAGTACGGCTGTTATCTAGCATTCGACGCTTCCGAAGAAGGATCGCTTCACGCCGCGTGGCACAACTTGAATTCAACGACGCGGGAAGGTTTTTGGAACGGTGGCAATCTTTTCGTTATGATTGTAAGACCGCAGTAAAACGGCATCCAAAGGAGAGTCTTGCGTGCCGATGAGTCCCGGCTACGTCCCTTTCCATCCCAATCCGTCAAAGCCGAAATTCAAGCCGCCGGCGGGTGCGGTCGATGCGCATTGCCACGTGTTCGGGCCGGAGAACAAATTTTCCTACGCGCCGGAGCGCAAATACACGCCGTGCGACGCGCCGAAGGAGAAGCTGTTCGCGCTGCGCGACTTCCTCGGCTTCGACAAGAACGTCATCGTGCAGGCGTCGTGCCACTCCAAGGACAACCGGGCGATGGTCGATGCGCTCGACGCGGCAAACGGCAGGGCCAAAGGCGTCGCCTTCGTCGGCGAGGAGGTGACCGACGACGAGCTGAAGTGGATGAATGAGGCCGGCGTGCGCGGCGTGCGCTTCAATTTCCTCAAGCGGCTCGTCGATTTCACCCCGCGCGACGTGCTGGCGCGCATCGCCGCGCGGGTGCAAAAGCTCGGCTGGCATATCGTGGTTTATTTCGAGATGCCGGATCTGCCGGAGCTTGAGGATTTTTTCACTTCGCTGCCTACCACCGTCGTGGTCGATCATATGGGCACGCCTGACGTGAAGAAGGGCGTCGATCACCCGGAGAATCAGCGCTTCCACAAACTCATGGACGCCTACAAGAACTTCTGGGTGAAGGTGACCTGCCCGGAGCGCATGAGCATCGCCGGCCCGCCCTACGACGACGTGGCGCCGTTCGGCCGCGCGCTGGTCGAGCACTTCCCCGATCGCGTGATCTGGGGCACCGACTGGCCGCACCCCAACATGAAGAAGGCGGCGCCCGACGACGGCCTCCTCGTGGATTACATTCCCAAGATCGCGCCCACGGCGGCCTTGCAGCAGGCGCTGCTGGTCGACAACCCGATGCGGCTTTATTGGGGGTAGGTTGATCGCCGCCGCGGCGGCAACTACGGTACCGCGGCCAAGATCATTGCTTTTAGGGAGGAAGGCATGGCGACATTTGTCCTCGTTCATGGCGCCTGGCACGGCGCCTGGTGTTGGCGCCGCGTGGCGAGGCTGCTCACGCGCGCCGGGCACGAAGTATTCATCCCGACGCTGACTGGCCTTTGCGAACGCTCGCATCTGTTGACGCCCGCGCTCGATCTGGACACCCACATTCTCGACATCGTCAACGAAATGAAGTGGCAGGAATTGAACAACGTGGTGCTGGTCGGTCACTCGTATGGCGGCATGGTGATTTCCGGCGTTGCCGAGCAGATGGAAAAGTCGATAGCCTCGTTCGTGATGCTCGATGCGTTCATGCCGGAAAACGGGCAATCCGTGGTCGATATGCAGCCGCCGGCGCCGCGCGAGGCGATTTTGGCCGCGGAACGCCAGGGTGCGACAAGCCTGCCGCCGCGGCCCGCTGAGTTCTTCAAGGTCAATGAAAAGGACCGCGCCTGGGTCGATGCGCAATGCACGCCGCAACCGATCAAATGCTTCTTGCAGAAACTGACGCTAACCGGCGCGCGCGAGCGCATCGCAAAAAAAACCTATATTAGGGCGACCGTTTTCCCGAGCCCGTATTTCGACGCCGGCCTGGCGAGCGCGCGTGCCAAGAATTGGCGCATCCACGAGGTGCCGTGCGGCCATGACGTTATGCTCGAAATGCCTGAACGTCTGACCGAAATATTGCAGGACGCCGCCTGAGCACCCGCGATAGGGGGCACAAAGGCCGCGGCGGCGGGTTAATTTCTGGTGGTGGGAACAGTCGAGACTGTGGCAAACCGCTTATATTGCCAAGCTTCTCCGCGCTATATATGTGAAGCCAAACGGGAGAGACGCCGATGGCCCGCGAACAGCATGATTATAACGATATCCCGGGCACTTTTGTCTTCGATCAGGAGCGCTCGCGCCAAGGTTACGGCATCAACATGTTCTGCATGTCGCTGATGAAGGAGGAGAACCGCAAGGCCTTCAAGGCGGACGAGGCCGAATACCTCAAAAAATTCAAGCTCACGCCCGAGCAGACCGAGGCGATCCTCAAGCGCGATTACAACCGCATGCTCGAACTCGGCGGCAACATCTACTTCACCGCCAAGCTCGGCGCCACCGACGGCCATTCCTTCCAGCATCTCGCCGCGGTGATGACCGGCTCCACGCAGGACGACTACGCCAAGATGATGCTCGGCGGCGGGCGCTCGGTCGAGGGCAACCGCAGCAAATCGGGCAAGGTTTTGGCGGCGAAGCCGGCCAGAAGGGCCAAGCCGTCCAAGCCAGCCAAGCCGGCCAAGCCGGCCCGGGCGGCGAAACCCAAAGCGAAGACGCCCAGCAAAGCGAGGTCGAAACGTGGCTAGGATCATTGCAGGAGTGGCGTCGTCGCACGTGCCGGCGATCGGCGCGGCGATCGACAATCACCGGACCGAAGAGCCCTATTGGCAGCGGGTTTTTTCCGGCTTCGAGAAATCCAAGGAATGGATGGCGAAGACCAAGCCCGACGTCTGCATCGGCGTCTACAACGACCATGCCTCGGCGTTCTCCGTCGAGATCGTCCCGACCTTCGCGCTCGGCTGCGCGGCGGAGTTCCCGCCGGCCGATGAAGGCTGGGGACCCCGCCCGGTGCCGGTGGTGAAAGGCCATCCCCAGCTTGCCGCCCATATCGCCCAGTCCGTCATTCTCGACGAGTTCGATCTCACCGTCGTCAACAAGATGGAGGTCGATCACGGGCTGACGGTGCCGCTCAACCTTCTGTTCGGCTCGCCGCAGGAATGGCCGTGCCCGATCATTCCGCTGGCGGTCAACGTCGTGCTCTATCCGCCGCCCACCGGCCATCGCTGCTTCATGCTGGGGCGCGCGATCCGCAAGGCGGTGGAGTCGTATCCCGAGGACCTGCGCGTGGTGGTCTTCGGCACCGGCGGCATGTCGCATCAGATCAGCGGGCCGCGCGCCGGCCTGATCAACAGCAAGTTCGACAAGGCTTTCCTCGATAACCTCACCAAGGACCCGAAGAAGCTCACGCGCATGCCGCATGTCGAATACATGCGCGAGGCCGGCGCCGAGGGCGTCGAGATGGTCATGTGGCTGGTCATGCGCGGCGCGCTCGACGACAGGATCGAGGAGGTCTACCGCTTCTACACCGTGCCGGCCTCGAACACCGCCGTCGGGCACATCATTCTCGAGAACAGGCCGCGCGCCGCGTCTCGGCGAACCGCCGCGCCCAAGGCCTCCAAGCGTGTCGCCGCTCGTAAGGCGAAGACACCAACGAGGCGCGCGGCGGCGCGCGCCAAGCTGACGATGATCAGAGGCCGCTGATGAGGATTTGCGTTGCCGGTCAGGGCGCTTTCGGTCAAAAGCACCTCGATGCGCTCAAGCGCATCCCCGACGCCGAGGTCACCTCGCTGGTCGGCGGCAATCAGGACGCCACCGCGCAAGTCGCGAAGAAATACGGCATCCCGCACCATACCGGCGATCTGTCGGAGGGCATCAAGCGCGCCGACGCGGTCATCCTCACCACGCCGACCAAGATGCACTTCCGCCAGGGCGAGCAGGTGATGCGCACCGGCAAGCACGTGCTGATCGAAATCCCGATCACCGACAGCGTCGAGGACGCCGAGGCGCTGGCGCGGATCGCCAAGGAGACCGGCGTCGTCGCCATGGCCGGCCACGTGCGCCGCTTCAATCCCAGCCATCAATGGGTGCACAAGCGCATCGAGAAGGGCGAGCTGAAAATCCAGCAGATGGACGTGCAGACCTATTTCTTCCGCAGGAAGAACATGAACGCGGCCGGCCAGCCGCGGAGCTGGACCGATCACCTGCTTTGGCACCATGCCGCCCACACCATCGACTTGTTTCAGTTTCAGACCGGCGAGACGATCTCGGATTGCTATGCCGTGCAGGGGCCGATCCAGCCGCAGCTCAACATCGCCATGGACATGGGCATCGTCGCCAAGGTGCCCTCGGGCGCGATCCTCACGCTGTCGCTGTCGTTCAACAACGACGGGCCGATCGGCTCGTTCTTCCGCTACATCTGCGACAACGGCACCTACAAGGCCTATTACGACGACCTTTCCGACGGCAAGGACCAAAAAATCGACCTGTCGAAAGTCGACGTCTCCATGGACGGCATCGAGCTCGAGGATCGCGAGTTCATCGCCGCGATCAAGGAGAAACGCGAGCCCAATTCCAGCCTCGCCCAGGTGCTTCCCTGCATGCGCGTTCTTGGCAAGCTCGAAGGCATCGTCGATCCGCAGCGTCAGGCGCACGCCTGATTTTATCGCTGCTCACAGTGCATAGATCGCAATCCCAAGCGCTTGCGCAGCGGCGATGAGCCTGCGGTCAAAGCTTGCCAATTCGATATCTTCGCCACCTGCGCGCAGGAATTCGATGGTCGCAAGATGTAATCCGTCAAGCGTGCGGACGGAAATTGGAAACGGCTTGAGGGCCCGGCCGAGTACCTCAGGTGTCAGATCGATCAACGATACGCGAGCGAGAAATGCCTCAATCTCTTGCGCGTGAGATTGGGTGAAACCGCGGGCGTGGATTCGATTCCATGCTTCGTATTCAAGCAGCCGGCTTGAAGTCAACGCGCCTTCAGCGGCGGTTTCCGGCAGCGATCGGTCTTCGGCGAAAATCTGAGCCAGCACCACCGAGCTATCAAGGTAAATCACGGTCGGCCCGCGACTCTTCGAGGTCCTTCATCAGGTCCTCAAACTTCATGACCGGCTTGCGCGGAAGCGGCCCAGCGCCGGGCGGAACCTTCGCCGGCGTCAGCCATCCCTCTCGCACGCCTCGGGCGATAAATTCATCATGGCCCGCCGCCTTATGACCCGGCTGCGGCGGCACGATTTTCGCCACGACGCGGTTGCGGTCGGTCACCAGCACGGTCTCGCCGGCGGCGGCCAAGCGGATGTATTCGCTAAGCCTGTTCTTGAGGATTTTGAGGCCGACCGAGCGCATAACATAAAGTAGCCACTAGAGGCTACTTCGTCAATGGGTCTTTCGACGTAACGCGCGGCCGGTCTTGAAGTTCATGAATGTACGCAGCGCTGCCAGTCCGGATGAGTGATTTTGCATGCCTTTCCGGCAGACGAGATAAGCACTAACATGGCTACCGGCCCGAATTCAGATCCATCGGCGCGATGAACTTCACAGAAAAGCCAGCCGATACCCCGCTCCAGAAGGTGCCGCGATGACCGGGCAGAAGGTCGTCAACCTGGCGCTGCAAGGCGGCGGCAGCCACGGCGCGTTCACGTGGGGCGTGCTCGATCGCCTGCTTGAAGAGACAAGATTGGACTTCGAGGGCATCACCGCGACAAGTTCCGGCGCCGTCAATGCCGTCGTGCTCGCGGACGGCCTGGCCGCCGGCGGGCGTGAGGCAGCGCGGGAAGCGCTGCGGCTGTATTGGCGAAAAGTATCCACCCTGTCGTCCCGCGGTGTCTTCACGCCCTCGGCGATCGACAAAGCGAACCCGGATTTCGGCCTCGAACATTCGCTCGGGTTCTTGTTTATCGAGCCGCTGACTTACTTTGCGTCTCCCTATCAAATGAATCCCTTCAACTACAACCCGGTCAGGGACCTGCTGGCGGAGGCGATCAACTTCGAGCGCGTACGCCAGCAACGGGCGGTCAAACTGTTTATTTGTGCGACCGACGTGCAGACGGCCAAGGTCAAGATCTTCGCCGGCAAAGATCTTGGCGTCGCGCACGTGCTCGCTTCGACGTGTCTGCCGCTGCTGATGCAAGCCGTCGAGGTCGACGGCGAATATTATTGGGACGGCAGTTACGCGGGGAATCCCGCGATCTTTCCGTTGATCTACGAATGTCAGACGCGCGACATCGTCATGGTCCACATCACGCCGGCCGAGCGCCCGGGAGTTCCGACCACTTCGCCCGCGATCATGAATCGCATGCAGGAAATCAGTTTCAATACCGCGCTCATTCGCGAAATGCGGACGATCGCCTATCTGAACAAGCTCATCGACGACGGCAAGATCGGCGCGGGTAAGCGCATGCTCGTCCACTTGATCGAAGCCGACGACTTGATCAGAGAGCTGTCATGGTCCAGCAGGTTGAACGGCGATTGGGATTTCCTGACGCACCTTTACGAGATGGGGCGCGACCGCGCCGATAAATGGCTCAAGGCCAACTTCGACCGCCTCGGCGTCGAGTCGACCGTGGACCTCCACGAAAAATATTTTTGATCACTTAGGCCCCGTAGATCGCAATTCCGAGCGCCCGCGCGCCGGCCTTGCTGATGGTTAATCGGGTCTTAACCTCGCCGCTCCTATGCTATGCAGTCGGTGATGCGGCGGGGGCCCCGCTGTTGATGATGTACAGGATGACCGGCCAGCCTTTCCCCCCGCCTCTCCGCGCGCCCGATGCGCGCTCGCCGTTCGTGCGTCTGCGCGAGCTTCTCGGCGACATCCCGCCGGGCAAGCCGGCGATCAGCATGGCGGTCGGCGAGCCGCAGCATCCCATCCCCGGCTTTGTCGGGCCGGTGATCGCGGCGCATCTCGACGAATTCGGCCGCTATCCGGGAAACAAGGGGCTCGATGCCTTCGCCGAGGCGGTCGCCAAGTGGCTGAACCGCCGCTATGCGCTCGAGCGCGCGGTCGATCCGGCGACGGAAGTCTTGGTGCTCAACGGCACCCGCGAAGGGCTTTTTCTCGCCGCGCTTGCCGCCAAGAACTGGGTGAGCCCGCGCGCCGGCCGGCCGGCCGTGCTCATTCCGAACCCGTTCTATGCCGCCTATGCCGCCGGCGCGGTCGCTGCGGACTGCGAGCCGATCTATCTGCCGGCGACTTCGGAAACCGGCTTTCTGCCCGACCTCGCCGCGCTGAGCGAGGATGTGCTGGCGCGCACGGTCGCCTGCTACCTCGCCTCGCCGTCGAACCCGCAGGGCGCGGTGGCCGAGCGCGCCTACCTTGCGAAGCTTGCCGCGCTGGCGCGACGCTTCGGATTCCTCGTTCTCTGCGACGAATGCTACTGCGAAATCTACAGCGACCGGCCGCCGCCGGGAATGCTGGAAGCGGCGGCGCCGGATTTCGCCAACGTCGTCGTGTTCCACTCGCTGTCCAAGCGCTCCAATCTGCCGGGCCTGCGCGTGGGTTTTGCCGCCGGCGACCGGCGCTTTCTGGCGGCCTATCTCGAACTGCGCAACGTCGCCGCGCCGCAGGTGCCGATGCCGGCGCAGCGCGTCGCCATCGCCGCCTATGGCGACGAGGCGCATGTCGAGGAGAACCGGCGCCTCTATCGCGAGAAATTCGATCTCGCCGATCAGATCGTCGGCGACCGCTACGGCTACCGCCGCCCGGCGGGCGGGTTTTTCCTCTGGCTCGACGTCGCGGCCCAAGGCGGCAGTGAAGCGGCTACGCTCGCTTTGTGGCGCCGGGCCGGCGTGCGCGTGGTGCCCGGCCGCTATCTCGCGCGCGAAAAGGCCGACGGCAGCAATCCGGGTGCGGACTATATCCGCGTCGCCATGGTGCAGAACAAGGAGATCACTGCCGAGGGGTTGCATCGCCTGGTCGCGGTGCTGGGCTAGCGCATGATCCCGAAAAGTGGAAACCGGTTTTCGGAAAAGATCATGCGCCAACTAAAAAGCATGATCCCGAAAAGTGGAAGCCGGTTTTCGGACAAGATCATGCTCAAACTGAAGAAGTAGAGACAAAAGCGCGATGTCGATGATCGAGAGGAGTCTCGACGGGATGGCCTTTCTCTCCGGCCAACTCGGCGCCGTCCTGCGGCGGCGGCTGCGCGAGGTCGGCGGAATAGCCCTCATCAGTCTCGCCATGATGGCGGCGCTGGCGCTCGCCACCTGGTCCGTGCGGGACCCCTCGCTCAGCCACGCCACCGATGCATCGGTGCACAATCTTCTCGGCCGCCCAGGCGCGATCGCCGCCGATCTGATGATGCAGTTGTTGGGGCTCGGCTCGCTGGCGCTCCTGTTGCCGATCGCGGTGTGGGGCTATCGGCTGCTCGGCCATCGGCCGCTCAGCCGCGAGCGGTTGCGCGTTCTGCTCTGGCTGTTCGGCGCCGGGCTGGCGGCCGCGTTCGCGTCATGCCTGCCGCGCCCCAGCCATTGGCCGCTGCCTTCCGGGCTCGGCGGCGTGATCGGCGACGCCGTGCTGCGAGCGCCGGTAATTTTCCTCGGCTCGCCGCTTGCGGGAAGCTCTCGCCTGGCGGCCGCATTCGTGCTCGGCATTGCGGCGCTCGCCGCCTTTGCCGGCGCCGCGGGCATTATTTGGCGCGGATCGCCCGACGAAGAAGAGGACACGGCCGAAGTCGACGACGAGAGTGCGTGGATTTCGCTGGGCCGGCTGATGCATGCCCTATTGAGTTTCCGCGCGCGATTTGCACGCCTATTCCGCCGCCGCGCGCGGGCGCAGCCGCCATTGCGTAGCGACAACGCGGCGCCGCGACGCGTCGAGCCGCACCTCGACAAAGAGCCGGAGCAGTGCGCGGTCGGCGATCCCGAGGACGAGTTGACCGCCGGGTCGCGTGTCGCACGCAAGCCGCGTTCGCCCGCAAAGCCGGCGCGCCGTTCGTTGGGCGGCTATGAGCTGCCTTCGCTCAACTTCCTCTCGGCGCCGCGCGCGAGCGAGCGGGCGACCTTGAGCGCGGAGCTCATTCGGGAAAACGCGACGATGCTCGAAGGCGTGCTCGCTGATTTCGGCGTGCGCGGCGAAATCATCAACGCGCGGCCGGGGCCGGTGGTCACGCTTTACGAGCTGGAGCCTGCTCCCGGCATCAAATCCTCGCGCGTGATCAGTCTTGCCGACGACATCGCCCGTTCCATGAGCGCGCTCTCCGCGCGCGTCGCCGTGGTGTCCGGAAGGAACGTCATCGGCATCGAGCTGCCGAACCCGACGCGGGAGAAGGTCTATTTGCGCGAGCTGCTGGCTTCGCGCGACTACGCCGAGACCGCCGCCCGGTTGCCGCTCTGCCTCGGCAAGGCGATCGGCGGCGAAGCGGTCCTCGTCGATCTTTCGCGCATGCCGCACCTGCTCATCGCCGGCACCACCGGCTCGGGAAAATCGGTCGCCATCAACACCATGATCCTCAGCCTGGTCTATCGGCTGCATCCCGACCAGTGCCGGCTGATCATGGTCGACCCCAAAATGCTGGAACTCTCCGTCTATGACGGCATCCCGCACCTGCTCGCGCCCGTCGTGACCGATCCGAAGAAGGCGATAGTCGCGCTTAAATGGGCGGTGCGCGAAATGGAGGAGCGCTACAAAAAAATGTCGAAGCTCGGCGTGCGCAACATCGACGGCTACAACGCGCGCGTCGCCGAGGCGAACGGCAAAGGGGAGAAGCTCACGCGCACGGTCCATACCGGCTACGACCGCGAGACCGGCGAAGCGATCTACGAGAACGAGGAACTCGATCTCGAGCCGTTGCCCTACATCGTCGTCATCGTCGACGAGATGGCCGATTTGATGATGGTCGCCGGCAAGGACATCGAGGGCGCGGTGCAGCGTCTGTCGCAAATGGCGCGCGCGGCCGGGCTGCACGTGATCCTGGCGACGCAGCGGCCTTCGGTCGACGTCATCACCGGCACGATCAAGGCCAACTTTCCGACCCGCATCTCCTTTCAGGTCACCTCGAAGATCGACAGCCGCACCATCCTCGGCGAGCAGGGCGCCGAGCAGCTGCTCGGCCAGGGCGACATGCTCTACATGGCCGGCGGCGGGCGCATCAGCCGCGTGCACGGACCGTTTGTCTCCGACGAGGAGGTCGAAAAAGTTGTCCGGCACCTCAAGTCGCAAGGTGTGCCGCACTACCTCGAATCCGTCACCGCCGAGGAACCGGAGGACGACGACACCGCGGTGTTCGATGGAACCGCCATGGGTGCCGCCGAAGGCGGCGACCTCTATCAGCAAGCGGTGCAGGTCGTGGTGCGCGACCGCAAGGCCTCGACCAGTTACATCCAGCGCCGGCTGCAGATCGGCTACAACCGCGCCGCCTCGCTGGTGGAGCGCATGGAGGAAGAAGGAATCGTCGGACAGGCCAACCACGCCGGCAAGCGGGAAATCCTGGTCGAGGGCGGCGACGATGAGCCCTATTGAGAATCAAGCGGTCGAACTTTAAGCGGAGCTCTCAGCCGCGAATTCGCCATAACGCGCGTGTAGCGGTTGATCTGGCCACGAGCGTACGCACGGACGTACGGGGAGAGTGACATGATGGGACGGGGTGCGAGCATCATTCTCGTGGCGATGGCATGCAGCGTGCTTATAGCCACTTCCTCTGTGGCGCAGACCGTGCCGCTGCCGACGCCGGCTCCCCGGCCCAAAACAGAGTCCGCAGCGCCACTACCCGCGACGCCCCCATCGACCGATACCGCTCCCGCCGCCGCCGCGGCGCCCACCGCATCGGCACCCAGAGGCTTTTTCCCGTTCTCGTTTTCGTTGGACAAGAGCCACAAACCGGGACAGGCAACCGCCTTCGACGCCAACCAGCGCGCGCTCCTCGATAAGATCAGCTTCTATCTGTCCGGCGTGCAGACGCTGGTGGGAAATTTCGTGCAGATCGGCCCCGACGGCCGGCGTGTCGAGGGGACTTTCTCCATTCAAAAACCCGGCAAGGTCCGCTTCCAGTACAACCCGCCGAGCCCGATCGACATCATCGCCGACGGCTCCTCGGTCGTGGTGCGCGACCGCTCGCTCGAAACGTCGGATTACTACCCGCTGTCGCAAACGCCGCTGCGCTATTTGCTCGCCGACCGCATCGATCTTCTGCGCGACACCGACGTGGTCAGCGTATCGGCTGACGACACCTTCATCACCGTGGTCATCGAGGAAACGCAGGTCATGGTCGGCACCAACCGGCTGATGCTCATGTTCGACGTCAAAAACCAGCAGCTCAGGCAGTGGACGGTCACCGATCCGCAAGGGCTCGATACCACCGTCGCGGTGTATAATCTCGACACCGCCAAGAAGCCCGATCCGAACCTGTTCGTCATCAATTATCAGGGCAATCTGAAATAATAGGACAGGCCTTGTCCGTCATTCCGGAAGCCGCGCAGCGGCTGTCCGGAATCCATAACCCCAACGTTCGTGGATATGGATTCCGGGCTCCTCGCTTCGCGCCGCGCCGGAATGACGGAAGCCGTAAACGCACCCCGCAGCAAGCTTGTGCCCTCGGCTTCAGCACCGCATAACGCTGCCGTTCACTCACGCAACGTCCCGCATGCAATTAACCGTCACCACCTGGAACATCAATTCGGTGCGGCTGCGCATCGATCTCGTCGCGAAATTCATCAAGGCGGTCCGTCCCGATATCCTGTGCCTGCAGGAGACCAGGTGCCCGGACGACAGATTTCCGCTCAAGCGCTTCAAGCGGCTCGGCTACGAGAACGTCGCGCTCAACGGCCAGAAGGGATTTCATGGCGTCGTCGTGCTCTCGCGGCTGCCGTTCGAGTCGACCGCCATCCAGACATTTTGCGGCAAGAGCGATTGCCGCCACATCGCCATCGTGCTCGGCGAGCGCGCGGGCCTGAGCGACCCGATCACACTGCATAATTTCTACGTGCCGGCGGGCGGCGACATACCCGACCCCGCGGTCAATGCGAAGTTCGCCCACAAGCTCGCCTTCCTCGACGAGATGGGCGCAAGCGAAACGTTGCGGCCCGTGCCGTCGGAACGCGCGATCATTGTCGGCGACCTCAACGTGGCGCCGCTGGAGCACGACGTCTGGAGTCATAAGCAAATGATCCGCGTGGTGTCCCACACGCCGATCGAGTGCGAGAAGCTCACCGCCGTGCGCAAGGCCGGCGGCTGGATCGACGCGATGCGCGTGCTCACGCCGGAGCCGGAGAAGCTCTATACCTGGTGGAGTTATCGCGCGGCCGACTGGCGCGCCGCCAACCGCGGCCGCCGGCTCGACCACATCTGGATTTCGCCTGCGGTGACTATTTTGCGTGTCAGTATTTTGAAGGATTATCGCGGTTTTACAAGACCTTCTGACCATGTGCCTGTGACCGCGACGCTTGAGGTTTAAGGGCGTCGGGGTAGTTGTCGGGGTAGTAAACTATCGAGGCAGAAAGATCGGCACGGCCGCGCCGGCGTACAACTGGAAGGATGGCTTATCAGACGGTGCCTTCCCGAGACGTCACTCAGCTTAAGTCTACTCCCGACATCCGCTGCGTGACGGCCAGTTTGTGTCCGCCCTGAAGGCCAAGCTTGAGAATGCGGCGTATTCGTGATCGCCTCGATATGGAAACTTGCTCCTATGCAAGCCGATTACCTTCGCCCGCGCCACATGCTTCATCTAGAGCATGTTCAGTTTCGGTGGAAACTGATCATGCTCTAGATTCTTTGTTTGGTCGCATTTTACGGAAAACCGGTATCCACTTTTCCTGAAAATGCTCTAGCTGCGATAATAAACATCAACTCCCTCATCTGGATCAGCTCACTTGTCCTCGCTTCGCTCGGCCCCGGAATGACGAGTCAATTACCCGGAAACCGTATGATGCGCCGTTTTTGGCTGGCGAGCACCAAACTACGAATCTGGGGGTCAGGAGTTCGAATCTCTTCGAGCGCGCCACAAGTCCAGTAAATGTGGGGGACAATTTAGGCGCCCAGCTCAGCGTGGAGGCGGCCCCAACGGGGGAATTGCGCGCCAACTCGAGCTTAGGTGCCGCCGCCAAGCGGGCGCAATCCACACCCGGCGACGCATGAGAAATTCCTCAGTGCTTTCGAGTATCGCTGACCTTGACCACAACCGCCATGCCCGAGTCGCCGGCAGCACAGCCGGTGAATAAGCCGTTGCCGCCGCCGCGCAGCGCGAGCTCCTCGATCAGCTCGATCACGCAGCGCATGCCGGTTGGTCCCTGCGGGTGCCCGAAGATCAGCGAGCTGCCGTAGTTGTTCATCTTTTCGATCGGGAAGCCCATATCCCGCGCGAAAACGACGTCGTTTACCGCGAACGGATTGTGTGTTTTCACCGCATCGATATCCTTGATGTCGAGACCCGCCGCTTCGAGCGCCATGCGAGCTGCGGGCACCGGCGCCATCGGCATGTATCCCTTTTCGACGCGCGCCTGGCCGAATCCCAAAAGCTGCACCGCGATGGACTTGTCCTGCGCAAGCTCGGCAGCGCGCTCTTTCGTCGTCACGATCATGCAGGCATTACCGTCGGCAGGATGGGTTTGCCCGCCGACGGTGACGGTTCCGTTCGGCTTGACCGGCTTGAGCTTCGCGAGCCCCTCGGCCGTGACGTTAAACACGCCTTCGTCGGCGGCGAGGTTGCCCATTTGCTTGCGGAAATTCGCGTCAGTAATGGGCACCTCGACCATGTATCGGCGCTGAAAGGCGCGGTCGTTGGCCAGCGCGTCCCGATATTGCTCGTACCGCCGTAGCACGACGTCGTGCTGCTGAGACGTGGTAATCTGATAACGCATTGCCACGTTTTCGGCCGTATCGATCATGGCGTTGAGGGCGTAGGGATCGTTGTTGAAGTTGTCGAATACCCAGGCCTCGGTGGTGTTCGTGCCGCCTGGTCCGGTCGGATTGGGATAGACGAGCGTTGCGCCGTTCGAGCAGCGGTCCGCCGTCACTGCGAGCGCGCAGGTAGCCGATCCCTGCTCGACCTCGTTCGCCGCCATCTGCAGCACGCGCGCGCCGGTGGCGCACGCTTGACTCACGGTGGGTCCCGGCACGTTGGGAATTCCGATCATCCCAGTCACCCACGGCAAGCCAAAAAAGCTGCTCGGCTGGGGAATGGTGATTCCGAGAATGCCGAGGTCGATCGCTTCAACGGGAATGTTCTTGGCCGCGAGCGTGTCGTGCGCAACCCTGGCAGCGAGCTTCATGCTGTGAAGATGAGCGAGCGAGCCCTGCCATTTGGCAAAGGGCGTGCACCAATAAGTGCCGTAAGGAACGTGGGCTTTGTTCATCGGGTTAGCTTTCGCCTAGTGGGCTGCTCCGCCTACCATTGGCCGAAGGAAGAGCCGACCCTGGCCGGTCTTTCCAAGCGCGGGGCCGGTTGCCAGCCCCGCAAAGGAATTCCATACGTCGCTGTCGTGCCAATGCTCTCAAGAGCGCCTTGCGAGAGACCCAGAGACTTGCGGGACAAAGCTTTGGATCGGATCAAATACGGCTGCCTTGAAGATCAAGACGCGGAACGCGTAATACCCCGCCAGCAGCGCTGATGTGGCGACAAGGCGGGGTAGCCATGCGTTCGCCTCGAGCGGAATGACGAGTGCAGGTATCACCAGACCGATCACGACAACTAACGGAATGAACCATTTGTTCAACGGACCATTCAGCAACATGGATACGGACTGTTGGGCACCTTTCGAACCAAACGTCGCGGCATGCAGCAGGCTGTACAGCATGACCGCGACATAGACCAAGAGACCGATCTGGACGATCTGTAGTATCTCGTCATCATGCGGCCGCGCCGCCAACATGCCGTAGCCGATGAGCGATAGCAGCGACACGCCGCTGAGTAGCGCGTAGGTCAGACCGAGCACCGGGATGAGGCCGCTGCTCCATAAGCTTATCGCCGCCGAGTGCGACATGGCAAAGCCTTGATAGAGCATGATTACCACGGCAGCCGCACAGGCAATCACAATTACCACGATTTTCAACGGCTGAGGCAATAGGCCGAAGCTGAGGCCGGCACCATCGAGCGCAAGAATGATGCCGCATCCCGTGAACAGAACGATCGCCAAAAGGCCGCGGCTGATCCATGAGTGCTTTAGTTTGAAAATAGCGCGCCAGGCGCGGGTCGGCTGCCCCATATGCATAAGATGACCAGCCGTTTTGCCGACGGCGGTAATCAAAAGGCCCAAGATCAGACCGGGCAAATAGCCGAAGAACACAGAGACGATGAAGAGACCCGCACCAACCTCACCGAGGAAGAATGAAGTGGCCATCGGCCGGTCCCAACTCCGCTGCAACCTAAAACCGGGCCGGAATTCGTCGCCCACAATTGCCGTCTGCTTCGCTTGCATCGGCTGCTCTCCCTCTCTCGACGGTCTCCCGTTCAGGCGCCTTTTCCTGTCAATCGACGTAAAAGACTTTTGGGTTGGTGTTCTTTTCCGGCAGCGGCGGCTGCCCGCCCCGCTCCGCAATCAGTTGACGCACGGCACTGTCGGGGTCATCGAGATCGCCGAAAATTCGTGCCTTGGTCGGGCAGGTAGTCACGCAGGCCGGGTCGAGCCCAGCATCCACCCGCTCGTGGCAGAAGGTGCATTTCACGATTGTCCCGGCGACAAATCGATTTACCGCTTGCTGTTCATACGGAGTAAAATGTCCGTCCCCAAAGAGCCCCCGTTGAAGGTGCTGGGGCTGGATCATCGTCCGGACGTCGTAGGGACAGGCGACGATGCACGAACCGCAGCCGATACACAGATTGTCATCCACCATGACGATGCCATCCGAGCGCGTGTAGGTTGCCCCGCTCGGACATACTCGCTGGCACGGCGGATCTTCGCAGTGGTTGCACAAGATCGGGATATAAAGGCGCGTAACCACAGGATACTCGCCGCTTTCTTCGCTCAGCGTTTTGGTGAAGAACACGTCGGTCGGAAGATTGTTCTCCTGCTTGCAGGCGATCGTGCACGCGTTGCAGCCGATACAACGTTTGAGATCGAATACCATTCCCCAGCGCGGCATCAGTGCGTCCTCCTCGGAGCGAAGACCGAATTGGGCGAAAGATCCTCCGGCAACATCGACAATTTGCTTATCTTCACCCGCGCGACAGATTCGAGTTGCGAGCTGCAGGCGTCGGTATTGCGCAAGTCGGAAGGCAACAGCTCGTTGAAGTTGCCGCCGCCATGCTTAACGCTGGCATTTTGACCGGCGATGCGGGTCAGCGAGTTCGAAACCGCAATAGTTTCGTGGTGCACACCCTGCGATAGCGCGACGCGACCGAAGATTCGCCCATAAGGCGATATGAGTTCAACAATGTCGCCGTCAGAGATGCCATGATCGGCGCCGGTGCGCGCATTCATCAGGAAGGTGGTGTGAACAGGATCGCGAAAGACAACGTCGTCGATCCACGGATTCCCCAGCGTTTCCGCAAAATTGAGCTGTATCTCCTTGAACGTGATGGCATAAAGGTCGAATTCGGCCGGCTCCTTGTGCACCGGATCGATCAACGGCAATGGCAGCGGCTGATAGCACTCCCAATCCCATTCGTGGCGAATGGGGACGTTGGCCTCTTCCATTTTTCGCTGGAGATCGTCCCGCATGCGTACAAAGTCTTCGATGTAAAAGCGCAGCCGCAAACCCTCCCAGGGGCGATAGGTCTTTTTCGGTTGCCGCGGCGTCACCGAGTGGCCGTGCTCGACGTACCAATCGAGGTCCTTGCCATTCCAGAGTTTCGCCTTCCGGCCGGCAATGTCTCTGTCGGTATGCCGCTTGTCCAGCTCAAGCATCAGCTCGGGCTTGAGCTGCAGCCCGGTCGCCATGTTGAGCATTTGGTTCCATTCCTTGAGAAAGCCGAGTCGGTCGGCGAGCTCGTTGAAAATGTCCTCGTCGCTCTTGGTGTCGTAGAGCGGTGCCGAGACCGGCTGGCGCAGACTCAGCCCCTCGGTATGAGCGGCATCGTTCATCAGCAGGTTCCAACCTTCGAAGAAATCATGCGCCGGAAGGATGATGTCGGCAAACTCGTTCGTTTCATTGGGAATGATGTCGATGGCCACGATGAACCGCATGCTGCGCAAGATCGCATACCATGTCTTGCGGTCGCCCGGCACGTTCCATAGCGGGTTGGCATGGCATAACAGAATCGTATCCGGACGATAGGGCAGATCAAATTTTTCTGGCTGTTTGAGCACCTCGTGATTCAGATGCCCGGGAATCCAGCCGAACGGGAAATAGCCGTATATGTTTGTCTCATTGGGCGGATACGAGAATGGCGGCGGCGGGCCGAACGGATGGGTGACGGCGTCGATCATGCCGTTGTCACCCGCCTTGATGTGGCCGCGATCCTGCATCTTGTCGTCGAGCGTCACGCCAACATGGCCGCCGGGTGCGTCGATGTTGCCGAGCAACATGTTCACCATCTTGAAGGCGTGATTAGTTATAGTTGCATATTTGTGCGCCTGTGCGCCGCGATAATAAATGTATGAGGCGGGGCGCAGCGGGAGCTTGCGCCCCTCGATCTCGATCGAGCTGCCGATCTGCGCGGCTTGCACCATTTCACGGGCAATGCGCCGGATCGTCTTCGCCGGGACGGTCGTAATCTCGGACATCTTTTCCGGCGTGCAATCGTTCAGAATGTCCTTGAATAATTGAAAGCCGGGCCGGCCCACGACTCCATCGACATCGTAGCTGCCTTCAAGGGCGTAATCTTTCACTGTGGGATCGTCCCACAGCTTCGCCTTTCGGTCGACGGCGTCCCCGACGAAAACCTTGCCGTCGCGATTGCGTATGAAATAGCCGTCGGGGCCGACCAGATAGGGAGCGTTGGTGTCTTTTTTCACGAAGTTCACGTCAAAAAGGCCTTCGTTGACCATGACGTGACATAGACCGAGTGCAAAGAATCGGTCGGTGGCCGGCCGAATCGGAACCCATTCCTCAGCCTTGGCGCCGGCAACGGAAAGCCGCGGCTCGACGGTAACGACCTTCATTCCACGCTCGACCCGCGCATCGGCGACGGAACGTGCTTGTGCGGCAACCTGCATGTGCGACGAAAATCCATCGCCACTGCCGTTGCTGAGCCAGTAGTTGCAGTATCTCACGTCGTTGGCAACCGAGAACGTGGAATGAATCAGCCCGTTCATAGAATGATAGCCGCCGCCGCAATAATTGCTGAGCGACGAAAAAATGTTGTGGGAGCCGAACACCACCGGCCAAGCGGCCAGATATTCCTTGTGGAAATAACCGACCGACGGCAACAGCTTGCGCGGATCATCGTCCCGCGTCTTCTTCAGCTCGCGCGCGGTAATTTCGAATGCCTCGTTCCAACTGATCGGCTGCCATTTCGGATCAACGCCCGGCCCCTTTTCGGGATTGGTGCGCTTGAGCGGCGACTTGAAACGAGCGGGGTCATAGTGCCGCAGGATCGCGGCATTGCCCTTCGGACATAGGCCCGCGCCATTAGCCGGGCTGGATGGATCACCCTCGACTTTCAGCACCACGCCGGACTCTGACACAAGCACGCGCATGTTGCAGGTGAAGAGGCACATTTTGCATGATGTCTTCACCCACTTTCCGGGCTTCATGGAATTCTGCACCGGCTGCCGGATGTTCATGGCGTTCCTCATTCACCCAGGCTGGGTATTGTCCTCAATTGTAGCTCGCAATTCATTGAATGCCGCTTCTGCGGGCGCGCTTTGCAAAGCTCCTTAACGTGGAGCAACCGTCCCGAGATGCCTTGATCTGGATCAAAGAATGGAAAACGCCCAGCTACTCGACCCCAGGCGATGCGACGGGGACGATGGTCGAATGCTCCAGCCTATCCGGTCTTTCCATCAGCGCAGCGCACTTGAGTCTTCTCATCAGCGCACCGATGTCGATCCGCCATCGTGGGCACCATGACCCCGCACCGCCAGCTTCACAACGACCGGCCAAGGCGCCAGCGCCGGAAGGCGAACAGGCGCTCTTCCAGTGCCGATGCATCCAAGAGAGCGACCGTCAATAGAACGCCGCCGGTCACGAGGTCGTGGACCAGCGGCGGCACGCCGATTGCCGTCAATCCCGACCGCAATACGCACAGAACCAGTACGCCGCCCGCGATGCTGGCAGGGGTTCCCTTGCCGCCTGACAATGATACGCCGCCGATGATTGCCGCCGCGGTAGCGGGGACGAGCGCGTCAACGAGGGCGACCGGAGACGCCGCCGCGAGGCTATAACTCAGCAAGGCCCCGGATAGGGCCGCCAGCATTCCCGATAGCGCGAAAACGCCCATCACCACGCTGCGGACGCCGACCCCGGCGACCAGCGCCGCGCGCCGATTGCTGCCGGTGGCGACCACGTCCCGTCCGATCCGTGTCCAATGGAACACGAATGCCGCGGTCACGAACAACATGATGGCAACGATGTTTCGGATCGATAGAACGCTGCCGATCGGGGCATTGACCATCATGGCAACATCCATCCGCGGATAGGCGATCGACGAATTATTGGTGAGCACATAGGCCAATCCGCCGCTGGTCAGAAGGCCGCCGAGGGTAACGCCGACCGAGCTGATATCGAGCCACGTCATGACCGCCCCTTGAAGTACGCCGGAAAAGCACCCGGCGGCGACCGCCAGTGCCAGGCCCAGCAAAGGATAGGTGCCACCGGTCATCACGGCGATGCAGCCGGCGAGACTCATCATCCCGACGATCGAGAGGTCGAATTCTCGCGCAATCATGGTCATCCCGAGACCGAGCGCGACAGGTCCCAGGGTGGCAAACAGCTGCAACACGCTGAATACCGTCGCCTGATTGATTCGGCCATGGCCGAGATCGACGACGTAGAAAATCGCGATTGTGGCGACCAGGAGAATATATGGTCGCGCCGCCGGCGTGCGCAGGATTGATCTCATGGCATCCTCACCGCGTCTCGCCAAGCGAGTGAAGCATGATGACGCCGAATACGACGATTCCGGTCGTCAAATATTGCATCTGGGTCGAAAAGCCCCAGAGCAGCAACATTCCCCGCAGGATCGAGATGATGACCGTGCCCAGCAGCGTCCGAACGACCGAACCTTGCCCGCCGCCAATCGCGTTGCCGCCAACCACCACGGCGCTGATCGCGTGATAGTCGTAGCCGAGGCCGTGCTCCATATCCCCTGAAGCGTAACGGGCGGCCATCAAAACTGCTGACACCGCTGTGAATAGCCCGGCGACGATATAGGCGCCGGTAATGGTTCGCCAGGCGGGGATTCCGGCGGCAAGCGCGGCTCGGTAATTGCTGCCGACCATGAACACATTACGGCCGAACCGCGTGTAAGAAAGTAGGAATTGACCGAGTACGACGGTGACCATGAATGCGGCGAGCGGAATCGGCACCCAGCCGATGCGGCCTTTCAGAATGTCTGTTTCGGTGCCCGCGGGATAAATGCCGCGGCCGCCGGTAAACAGCGTGACGAACCCATAGATCAGCGCCAGCACCGCCATGCTGACGATGATGGGATTGGCGCGGAAATAGCCGACCATCCAACCTTGTGCGCCTGTCACCAAGACGCTGAACAGGAAAGCCAGAACCAGCGCGCCGGCCAACCCGATGGGCACGCTCGCCATGAAGACGATGGTCGTCGCCGACAAGGTTGCCCCGAGGCAGAACGACATGATATTGCCGCTGAGCGTGATGAACGTCATGCCGACGGCAACGCAGCCGATGAAGGGTATCGTGGTCAGCAGCGACAGAATGCTTGTCGCCGTGAGAAAGCCGGGTGTGACGAGTGCAGCGACGACTAACGCAGCACCCGACATCAATCGAACGAGGATAATTGCCCGTTTGCGCCACGATCGGGGAAGCCCGATGAATCCGTCTGACGCTTTGATCGGAGTGCCTGCATTAAGATGGTCAGGGGATGTGCTCATGCCGCAGGCACGACGACGGGATGGGTGATGTCGGAAATCAACCGATGCATGTCGACCTCGTGTCGGTTGTATCGCCCAACAAGTTTCCCACGGTACATCGTGACGATGATGTCGGCTAGGCCGATGGTCTCTTCAAGATCGTTTGTAGTCATGATCAACGTGTAGCCTTGTGCGCAGAACGCCCGCATGATCCGGTATATCTCGGCCCGCGCCCCGACATCGATCCCGCGCGTCGGCTCGTTCATGACCAGCACGCCGCTCTTGCGATTGCCGATGCAGCGGCCGAATGCCAGCTTTTGCTGATTGCCGCCGCTCAGCTCATCAGCGAGAGACGACAGACGCCGCCGGTCGATGCCGACTTGTTCGGCAAGGTTGCGTGCTGTCGCCTTGAGCCCGGCCCGTCGCAACATACCCAGAGTCGAAAATGACCCGAGGCGCGTCGCCACCAAATTGTCGAAGACGCTGAGATGCCGGAAAATTCCCTCTTCCGCCCGATCGCCGGAAATGAACATGATGTCCGATTCCAGCGCACGCACGGCCGAACCGAGCAAGACCGGAACGCCGTTGACCGAGACGCGACCGGACGCATTGTAAACGAGGCCGGCGAGCGCATCGATAACGTCGACCGCGCCGGACCCGACCTGTCCAGCAATACAGGTGATCGTCCCGCGCGGCGCGCTGACGTTGAAGTTCGACACCGACCCGGGTATCGACAGCCCATCAACGACGAGCGCGGCCTCGCCCCGAATCGTGATCGGCTCGGGATAAACTTCGACGAAGCTGCGACCCAGCATCATTTCGATGAGGATCTTTCGGTCGAGGCCGGCAACCGGCCGGGTCTCGATCAATTCGCCATTGCGGAGCACGGTGACCGTGTCACAGATTTGAAAGACTTCGGCGAGGCGATGCGTGATATAGATGATCGAGCGACCCTGCTGCTTGATGGCGACGAGCGCCGAGAAGATACGCTCGATTTCGATGTCCGACAGCGTCGCGGTAGGTTCATCGAGAATCAGCACACGGGCATCGCGAGTCAGCAGACGGGCTATTTCGACGAGCTGCCGCTGACCCATGCCGAGCTGCCGGACCGGCGTGTCGAGGCTGATGCGGGTCGCGCCCAGAAGGTCGAGCGCTTCGCGAGCACGCTGAGTAAAACGCGCCCGCTGGTGGAACAAGGGCACCTTGACGGAGCCAAGCCAGATGTTGGCCTCGACCGAAAGATCGGGGCAAAGGCTCAGTTCTTGCGCAACAAGAGCGATACCGAGTTCCTGCGCCATTTTCGGGCTGGAAATTTCGCACGGTTGGCCCGCAACTTTTATGGAACCGGCATCGGGGCGATAAACCCCAGTCAGAATCTTGACGAGAGTGCTCTTTCCAGCGCCGTTTTCTCCGCATATGGCGCGGACTTCACCCGGGGCGATGTCTATCGATACGTTGCGCAACGCGCTGACAGCGCCGAAGTCCTTGCAAAGGTTGGTGACTTCGACGATCGCGGCGGGCGATGCACCGTCTCCCTTGGGGGCTGCCTGAGCGGCCCCCTCCCGGTATGTCCGGCTTGCCGACATATCCCTGTGTCGTGCGCGACCAGTTGCATCAATATGAGCAGGGCTGCTCGACTTCAGCAAGATTGGCCTTGGTGACCACTTTGCTCGGCAGATAGACGGCCTTCTCGATTTTCTTGCCCTCGAAGTAATTCTTTGCTTGAGCGCTTGTCAGCTTGCCCTCTTCGATGCTCTTGCTCAGAGCGCCGATATATTTGTCCTGGGTCGGGCCCATGAACAGGGCAATGCGCTTGCCGTCGGTCCCAGCGGCGCTGGCGTCGGCGATGGTCACGATGACGGCGAATACCGCGGCGAGTCCCAGCAATAAACGTTTCGAAAACTCGTACATTTTGCCCCCCTCCGATTTCGGTCACCACCAGCGCCGGGGCGTTTCCCGAACACAAGCCCATTTTCTCGATCAGACGTCTATAGTCCGCCTCGTCTCGTTCGTCACGTGTGACCGAGGTCGGAATTGCGCGTAGTCCGACCCCGGAATTGCGCGTGGTCCGACAGCAGAATTGTAAGTCGGTAGATTATTATAGCATGCGCCCCGTCAGCTGCGATAGGCATTCGCTTCTCCCGTTAGGCGCGCATCTTTTTAATGTGAACGCACAAATACCTTCCTGAGCGCGAACTTGCCTTGTGCGTCGGCCGACGCGGCCTTTTCGAGCCGCGCGACATTAGCCAATCGACGGAATTGCAATTGATCTCACTACAATTGTATGACGGTGGGGACCCATCTGACGCGGCGCCCGCGTGGCGAGCAGGGCCATCGCCATCAATTATTACGTTGCTGACGTTCGAGCGCGAATTGCCGCAGATCGGTGGGCGAAGCGCCGTAGGATTTCTTGATCATGCTCGCAAAATGCGCTTGGCTCCGGAACCCGCCCCGGAACGCGATTTCCTTGACGAGTAAACCCTTCTTGCTCGCGTCCATCAGCTCCCCATACGATCGCTTCAATCGCACGCGCCGGATGAAATCACACACCGATTCACCGGAGCGGTGAAAAATCTTATGCAAATACCGAACGGAGATGCCGAGCGCAGCCGCGATCCTCTCCGGATTTAGGTCGGGATCCGCCAGGTGATTCTCGACGAATACTACGCAGCGCCCATAAATTGTGGTGCGAACTGCGACTTGGTCGATCGGAATATCGTCGTCTCCCGTTTCTAGGAGAATGCTAAGCAAGTCGACAATGCGACTAGCGTAACGGCCCGCAGTTTCATCAGGGAGGTCTGACAGCTGGCCGGCTAGTGAGGTGAGAAAATCGGCGGTGATGCGCCCGGTACCGGTTCGGCCAGTCCGTGCCTTTGCGATGAACCGGTGCGGATCCTTCACCACGGACGAAAGAATGGAGCTCGGGATTTTTACATCGAGTAACTCGGTCTTTTGAATATGCGTGTAGACATACGGCATATTCAGATCGAACAGCGCGAACATGCCAGGCGACAAACTGCACTGGCGGCCGTTCTGCTCGACATGGAGTTCCCCCGATCGCAGGAGGATCAGCACGAAGCATTCCTTGCGGTCGCGCGCGATGTGACTACGGGTCCGCTTCGCGATTTCGAAATCGCTGGCAACTTCATCCAACTCCAACTCACCGAGGGATGCGCGACGGATTTCGCCATTGAACGTTGCGGCATTGGCGATGCTCATATCTACCGCGCCGAATAACTCATCGACGAGCTGCTCCCAGGAGTGGTGCCTGTCGGGCGCGGAGGTGCTGCTTAAATATTGGATCTTCATAATCATCCCCCCTGGCATGCGCCCGGGGGCCGAGCGCTTCCGATATGAGAACTATTGAAAATTTTTTGATCTACTTTGATTTTACTCAAATATCCGGCGAAGGTAAATAGATCGCGCTCCCGAAACGCCGTAGGTCGATGCGGCCATGGTGCGGCCGGTGGAGATACCCCTCTCGCGGCGCGATGTCGCGAGCCCACTACCCGTTTCGCGGGTCGGTTGACTTCGGTTCCAAGGACGCAGCAGAGGCGACCATGGATTTGTCGTTCCCTATATGTTCTCTATGAGGCCCAATGCGAACCCGCTGGCGGCATTGTTTACTCACGCTTTCGTCGCCCAGAACAGTTCCAGTCCTCTCCAGGCGAATACCTTCGCATCGGTCACCAACCCGGAAAATGCCTGAAGCAACTCCTCTGGAGAGTAATAAGGAAACTCGTGTCGTGGGATGCCGACGCGCGCGAACATCTTCTCCAGCCAATATTCGAGGTGCAGATCGAGCGCGGCATACTCGTTGATGTTCTTGAAGGTGATTTCGGCGAGCAGGATGTTACGCCCGCGTTTCATTATCCGCAGCAACTCGCTCCCGGTCTCGCGCCAGTCATCCGTGTGCTGAACTGCTTGCAGCACCGCGACGCAATCGAAATATTCATCGGGGATCGTAGTCGTATAATTGAAACGCCATGTGGCGAGTTGGCCGCCGGATCCGCGGCGCTTGTTAAAATATGCGTCCCGAGCCTCATCGGTAATGTCGATCGTGCGTATTTCGCCCTCTAATCCGATCCGCAGGCGGATATCGTCGGAAAAACCCGAGCCTTCGACGACCTCGCCCAAAATCAGCACCTTGTCCCCCTTTCTGAGCTGGAGCTGGTCGTACATGAACTCGCGGACGACGGCTGCCGAGCGCCGCCACATGAAAGGCAGCGCGCCGGCGAGCATCACCGCGCGGCACCATCGTTCCTGCTCCTGGCGGTCCGTGATGACATCGCCCATGCGGCGGATATCACGCGGCTGAATCATGTCCCACGGATCAGTCGAGTTTGCTGTCATCTGAGTTCCCATCGCTACCGGTTTGCTCTACGACGTCGTTATGATACCCGTCGACGAGTTGAATTGTAACCATGTGCTGAAGGAAACGAGGAAATCCGGCGCGGCAATACGCGCGCCGGAGCGATGCGGCAACTCACAAGATAAGTTCGCTCTCAGGATAGTATTTGTGCGTCCGCATTACACGACGCCCGCCTAACGGGAGAAGCGAATGCTATCGCAGCCGACGCGGCGCATGCCATAGTAATTTACCGACTTACAATTCCCGCCGTCGGGCCACGCGCAATTCCGAGGTGGGATGATGCATGACGCAAGAACGAGACGAGGCGGGTTACAGGCGTCTGATCGAGAAAATAGACTTGTGTGGGGAAACGCAACGCCGGGCCGGCTCGCAGTCGCGACCGAGTTCGAGGGAGGGCTAGATGTACGAGTTATTGAAACGTCTATTGCTGGGATTCGCTGCGGTATTCGCAGTCATCGCGACCGTCGCTAATGCCAGCGCCGCTGGTGCCGAAGGCAAGCGGGTTGCGGCGTTCATGGGGCCGACTCAGGACAGATACATCGGCGCACTCAGTAAGAGTTTCGAAACAACCGCGACCGCGGCCGGCATGAAGGTTACCATATTCTCCAGCCCGTTCGATCCGGCACTGCAATCACAGCAGATCGATGATGGGATCGCGCAGAAGTTCGACATGCTGGTGGTCCAGACCATCAGTCAGCGGGCTGTCATCCCGGCGCTGACGAGGGCCAGGAACGCCGGCATACCGGTTATTCTCGTGATTGCGCCGTTGGAAGGCAGCGATACGAGCGACCTGTATCTCACCTATGTCGGCTACAACGACACGACGTTGGGCGATCTCGCCGGTTCGGCCATGGTCAAAGCGCTTGTGGAGTCGGGCCGGAAGACGGCTAAGGTGGCCGTCCTCGCCGGCATCATGTCCGAAGGCAAGGCGCCTATGCGCGACAAGGCATTTCACGCGGTGGTTACCAAGCACTCCGGCTTCGAAGTCGTGGTGACGGAGGACGTGCAGTGGAATCCGGCCAAGGCCGAGCAGGCGGCTGGCCAGCTGTTGGCCCGGTTCGCCGGACAAGGCGGGCTCGACGGTATCTACGGCATGAACGATAGCGTGGCCAACGGAGCCATTCAGGCCGCCGAAGCGGCAGGTTTGAAAGTCGGCGCCGGCAAGACCGACATCATTATCGTCGGAGGCAATTGCCAGGCGCCGGGCATAAAGAACCTGGAGGCGGGTAAGATGGTCGCGACCGTGGTCCAGCTCCCGGTCGAAGAAGGCAAGCTTGCCGCGGCCAAGGCCAAGGATTTTTTCGATGGCAAGAAACCGGAGAAAATGACCTATTTGCCGACCGAGCTGGTGACGAAAGCTAATCTCGCGAAATACGGGCAGCCATGTTCCTACTGATCGGTGCGTTCGTGCCCGGTGGCCTTGAGTGAGCGGGAGGCTCGATAGCATCCCGAATAACCGTCGGTGCGGCGCAAGCGGTATGCGCATCGCAGCCGACGGTCTGTCGCGCCGCCATCAATCAACGGGTCAACGCACATGAGTAGCCTGCCGTGGTCACCGTACTTGTGATGTGCACTGCCAACCGCGGCCGCAGCCCTTTTGCCGAAGCGATGCTGCGGCGCAAGCTGAGCGAGCGCGGCTTCGCGCATGTGCAGGTGGAATCCGCGGGGATGTGCGTTTACGAACTCGGCCGCACCGGCATGGGCGTGAACGAGCTGGTCGCCGATGTCGCCACGCGCCATGGATTTGATCTGAGCCAGCACAGCGCGCGGCCGTTCGACGCCAGTCGGTTCGATGAATTCGATCTGATCATCGTGATGGAGGAATGGCAGGCGCAGTCGCTGCATCACGTGTTCCACCCGCCCGAGGGCAAAGTTTACACCTTGCGTCAGCTCGGCGGAGAGAGCGGCGACCCGGATACGCCGGACGTTGCCGGTGTGCCGTTGGACGCGCTCGAGGAGTTTTTCGAGGAGGCCGAGCGTTGTCTCGATGCGGCGCTAAACGGCGGCCCCTTGGCTCGGCTCCTAGCCGGCGTTAGTCGCGCGGCGAGAGCGCCAAGTGGGAAAACGGCCTGATGCTGGATTCGCTCGGCTTTATTGATCGGGCTCGCTTGCGAGCAAAGGATGCGTCACTGCGCGTCCGATTACCGGGTGTGTGCGCGCGCAACGTCCGATCGAACAACCCTCACAGAGCACGGGACATCGCTTGGCGTTGCTCGCAGAAATGTATCGCCGCTGGCCGGGGGACTTGACGTCGAAGCGCATGCGGCTGGGCGCGCTATTCGCGACAAGCGGCCAAAATTTGGAGGAATGTGGAGGTGCGCGTGGAACAGACATCTGCGCAGACCGGAACGACATGGGAGCTGGCGCGACCCGAGGATCGCGGCCGCTGGTGGGTTCGCGATCAGCTTTACACGATCATTCCCCGTACACCATTGAGTGACTCCGTCATTACCCAGGAATGGGACGAGGCGGTGATCTGCATCGGGGACGAGCTCAAGTTCCCCAATTCGCGCGGATTCAATGTCCGCACCGTCAACGGCTACACTTACCTCAGTCCGATGACGATCACCGACCCGGCCGTGATCACCGAACGGCTTGGCCAGTTTCTCGCCAATGTGCAGAGGCTGGGTTCCTCCATCGACCAGGATCTCGTTCGCTACCACTCCGAACAAGACAGCGAGATGGACTATTGGAGCAAGATCGATCTATCCACGCCGAACCTCATGACCCTGCTCGAGCACTGGCGTCGTGCGCTGATCACGTTGGATCGCCTCTACAAACTGCATTTCCTGATCGTATTCCCCCGTCACGTATTGGCGACCATGCTGCAGCAAACCGCGCGCGACGCCGCCGGCGTCACCGATGCGCGCGAGATCGCCAAGCTGACGCAGTCCCACGGGATGACGCGGCAGCTTGAACTCGACATGAAACTCTGGCGGCTTGCGGCTCACGCGATCAAGCTGGGACTCAAGGAGTTGTTTCTGAGCACCGCCGAGGAAGAGCTTCATGACAAGCTGGCGGCGGACGACAAAGGGCGTGTCTGGCTCGGCGACTTTGCGCCGTTCCTCGAACGTTTTGGCGCGCGCACGGTCATCCCCCACGAACTGCACGACAAGCCATGGCAGGAAAATCCGACGCCCGTACTCGGCACGTTGCGCGCCTATATTGCGCAGGGCGGCAATTACGACTTCGACCGCATCACGAGGGAGACCGCAGCCGAGCGGCAGAAACAGATCGAACTGACGCTCGGTAAAATCGGAGATCCTGCCGAGCGCGAGAAGTTTCGCAACATGCTCACGTCCGCCCGCAAGTTTCAGCAGGCAATGGAGGACGACAACTACTACCACCTCTGGTCGTTTACGCTCATCCGCAAGGTCGCCATCGAGATCGGACGTCGGCTGCACGCCGCGGGAGTGCTCGACAGCGCCGAAGACGTGGTCTTCCTTTATCGCGATCAGATGGAACGCGCCGTCATCGATCTCGCCTCCGGCGTCTACGACGTTCGCCCGTTCAACGTGCTTGCACGCGCGCAAAAAGCGCGCTGGGAGAGCTGGTGTCAGCTGCAGCCGCCGTCCTATATTGGCAACCTCCCCGACGAGATCGAAGACGTGGTATTGAACAATTTTTGGGGCATCCGCGGCCGTCGGCAGCTGGAGCAGAAGGAAACCGAGATATCGGGACTGGGCGCATCCGCAGGGCGCGTGGAGGGCATCGCTCGCCATGTTCGCGGACCGCAAGACTTCGCAAAAATCCAGCCCGGCGAGATCATGATTTGCGGTGCGACAAATCCGGCCTGGACGCCAGTTTTCACCAAGATCGCCGCCGTGGTAACCGACCAGGGTGGAACTTTGTCGCACACGGCCATCATCGCCCGCGAATACGGCTTGCCGGCGGTGCTCGGCACCATCCACGGCACCAAACGCATTCCCAATGGAGCCCGCATCCGCGTCGACGGTACGACGGGCAAGGTGGAGGTCCTGTAAGATGAGCGCGAGTGTTAAGCGATATACTGGAAAGTCCTATCCCTACACTTGGCCGAATGGCGCCAGTGTGGTCGTCCTACCCTCCGTGGTGTTCGAGCTGTGGAGCGAAGGCGTGACGCCGGGCAAAAACATTCCGCACGGGTTCATCGGCGGAGGCGTCGGCAAGATAGACAAGAAGCGCGACCTTCGCGTTGAGATGATGATCGAGTTTGGCGGTAAGGTGGGGATGGAGCGGTTGCTCGAACTGCTCGATCGAGAGAATGCCCTCTGCTCGGTGCTCGCGACAGGACGCGCCGTCGAAGTTTATGCCGACCTGGTGCGCGAGTATCATCGTCGCGGGCATGAGATCGCCGGGCATTCCTATGCCGAGGACATCAGTTCCTACGACTTCGGCGAAGAGGACGCGGAAAACGAGCGACAGAACATCCGCAAGACGGCCGACGCCATTGAGCGCGTGATCGGCCAGCGGCCGGTGGGCTGGCTCAGCCCGCGGTCGTCTCCGAGCGTCAACTCCCTGCGGCTCCTCGCTGAGGAAGGGCTGTTGTGGTCGGGCGATTATCCTGACGATGAATTGCCCGAGGTCGAAGAAGTGAAAGGAAAGCCCGTCGTCAAGCTTCCCTACTCGTCGCTGCCGGTCAACGACTATCAGATCACGATGACGCGGGGGAACCCGCCCAGCACCTATGTCGAGGAATTTTGTAAGACGCTCGATCTGCTGCGCGAAGAGGCGGCGGAAACCGGCCGCCCCGGCTTGCTCCGGTGCTCGGTCCACGCCCATGTCTACGGCCATTCGTGGGGCCGCTGGGCGTTTCGCGACGTCATTCGCTACGCAAAGAGCTTTTCCGATGTGCTCATAACCACGCGCGCGGCTTTGGCAAAGCACATCCTCGGTCAATACGCCGCTCGGGAAAAGGGTGTTGGTGCCGCCGGACAGCGGTGATTTCGCCAGTTTCTGTCCGACTGGTTTTTCGTCTTTTACGATGGTCAATTCGGTCGTCGGGCCAATACTGTGTTTCAGCACAGAAGCGGGACCCCGGCCGCGAATGGCGGCCAGCATCCGTTGGCCGGAGCCTATTCGCTTGATCTTTGCGAACGCGTGGTAGCGGCTGCTGCGGCGGGCGAGAGCTGCCGCAAGGTCGCTGCCATTTCCCTTTCTGGCTTCCGCCCGATCATTCAGCCGAGCACATAATCTTTTTGCTTGTTCACGTAGTCGATAAAGAAATCCAATGCAGCAGGATTGGCCATTGCAGCGCGATCGGCCGCCTTTTCGGCTGAAACTCCCATCAGGATTTTGCGAACTGGGACTTCCATCTTTTTCCCAGTCAGCGTTTTTGGTATGTCCGGAACCTGGATGACTTTGTCCGGGACATGACGGGGCGTGTACCGGGACCGCAGGCAATCAGCGATTCTTTTGGCCAAATCGGAGTCGAGGAGTTTTCCGGTCTTCAGCGTCACGAAGAGCGGCATGAAAAACTTGCCGCCAGGCAGGTCGAGATTCACGATCAATGCGTCATCGATCTCTTCGAGATTGGCCAAGGCGCGATAGATTTCTGCGGTGCCGATGCGAATTCCTTGACGATTGAGAGTTGCATCGGACCGTCCGAGCACAAAGCATCCGCCACGGCCGTTGATGCGAAAAAAGTCCCCATGCCGCCAGATTCCCGGATACCTCGAAAAATAGGCTTCGAGATATCGTTTGTTCTCAGGATCATTCCAAAAAAACACAGGCATCGACGGCATGGGCTCGGTAATGACGAGTTCACCAACTTCATCGACCAGGCTACGGCCTTGCTCATCGAAGGCCTTTATTGAAACGCCGAGGTGCGGCGCTTGGATTTCGCCGGCATAGACGGGCAGCGTCGGAACCCCGCCGACAAAGCCAGTGCAGCAGTCCGTCCCGCCGCTGCCAGCACAGACCCACAAATCGCGTTTGACGTTACGATAAAACCAGGCGGTGTGCTCTGGTGTTACCGGCGATCCTGCGGGCATGATTGCGCGCAACCGCGACAGATCGTATTTCTCTCCCGGTACGATACCAGCTTTGCTCATAATGTCGACATAGGTTGGGCTCGCACCGAAGAAGCTCGCGCCCGAGTCTTGCGCCATCTTCCATAAGACATCGATATCCGGGTATGCGGGATTGCCGTCGTAAAGTATGGGGCAGACACCGCACAGCAAAGAACTGGCGAGAAAGTTCCACATCATCCAGCCGGTCGTGGAAAAGAAGAACAGCCTCTCGCCCGGATGCATATCCATATGCAGGCAAATGAGCTTCAGCATTTCCAGGAGGATACCGCCATGGCTGTGAACAATCGCCTTGGGCAGCCCGGTCGTGCCTGAAGAGAACAAAATCCATAACGGATGCTCGAAAGGGACTTGCTCGAATCGAAATTCCCTCGCGGGGACGGGCGGATGATTTAAAAGCTCGTTCCACGCTACCGCATTTGCAATGGGCGGATCGGATTCTTGGTTCAATAGCGGCAGGTAGACAACGCGTTCGACACTGGTGAGAGCGGCAACGATTTTGGCGACCTCTCCTCGGCGATTGAATGCTTTACCACCATAGCGATAGCCGTCGACGCAGAACAAGAGCTTCGGGGAAAGCTGCTGCAATCGATCGAGCGTTCCCTCGGAGCCGAAGTCAGGTGAACAGATCGCCCAAATCGCGCCGACGGCTGTCGTCGCCAACATAGCGATCATCGCTTGCGGGATGTTCGGCATGTAAGCAACCACCCGGTCCCCGGGCTTGACACCGAGAGCCCGCAGCCTGGTGGCAAGAATGCGAACCTGCCCGGCAAACGTCTCCCAGGACATCCCGGTCAGGGATGTCGTTTCGCCCAGGAACAGGACAGCATCGCTACCCGGGCGCTCGTGGCGCAACACATGTTCCGCATAGTTGAGGCGCGCTCCGGGAAACCATCGAGCGCCGGGCATCGAGCGGCTTTCAAGCACGTGCTCGGGCAACGATGACGAACGAACGTCGAAATAATCCCAGATTGCCCGCCAAAATGCTTCGAGGTCAGACACTGACCATTGCCACAAGGCGGCGTAATCTGCGAACCTCTTCCCTCGTTCGCGCTCAAGCCAGGCCACGAACTTGATCAGGTTCGTGTCAGCGATCCAGGACGCGCTCGGGGTCCACAAGAGGTCTCCTTCGCGTACCATCTCGCTGTTTAGGGCATCACCATGGGACACACGCGTCGCCTTCCTAGCTTCTTTGCAATGGCTCTGGTTCTCCGAAATTCTCGTCGCGAGAAAATCCCCGCCGCGAGCGGCGCCACACCGCTTTTCACCTGGTGAAATCTGCTTGGAGAACTTTCGTCCGTAACAAAAGAAACCAGCGAATTCTTATTAAAGAATACTCTTGAAATGTAAGGAGGTCAATTTGACATGATCCCGATGCGCGGCGGTGAACGCTTTTCCCAGTCGCGCTTCTTGTACGGAAGTATCTTGCCGCTAGCCGGGCGAGACCGTCGCCATCAAGCGGCGAAGCCACTGGTGTGCGGGATCGCCGTCCATACGCGGGTGCCAAACTTGGATGTAGCGGAACGCCACGAGTTCGATCGGCGGCCGCAGCAATCGGGTCCGCGAGATTTTAACCACGCGGTGCGCGAGCCGTTTCGGCAGCGTGAGTATCAGGTCGGAGTTCTCGATTATCCAAGCAGCGGAGGCGAAATACGGGGTCTTCAGCTGGACGCGGCGGCTCCGGCCCATTTCTTCGAGTGCCCGGTCGACGATGCCCTGCCGCTGATGTCCGAGCGTCACCATCGCGTGAGAAAACGACAGATAGCGGTCGAGCGTCAGAGGCTTTTTTCCAATTGGGTGGCCCTTGCGAACCAAGCACATGAAATCGTCTTGGAAGAGAACCTCGATCCTCAATTCACTAGGCGCAGAATTCGCCCAGAGGACGAGATCGAGCGCGTTTGATTCGAGTTGCCGAAAAACGCCATCGTGCCAGGGAAAGATTTCCACCGATATCCCGGGCGCGAGTTTGCCTAACTGCGCCAGCAGGTCGGGAAATAGTATGCTCGCCGCATAGTCCGTCGCTGCTATTCGAAAAACATCAGTTGCCGCCGCCGGATTGAAATCCGTCCCGCGCAGGAGCCCCTCGAGCCGCGGCAGCAAATACGAGAGCTCGGCGTAGACACGGAGCGCTCGGTGAGTCGGTTCGAAGCCCTGTTTGGTGCGGACCAGGAGCTCGTCGCCGAAAATTTCCTGAAGCCGGTCCAAGGCGCGGCTCATCGCCGGTTGGCTGAGGAACATGCGCTCGGCGGCGCGGGTGATGCTGCGCTCCTCGACGAGTGCCTGCAGCACCGCCAGCAACCGAACGTCGACGCGGCGTATATGCGCTTCTTGCATGGTCATCATTATAAGAATGCATTGGCTTTATGAATACACCCTGGTTCATAGTTTTCTCCAATCAGGTCCGGCCCGCCGCCGGAAAAGAGAGAACCGTGGTGCTTGTTCGTGCGGCGCAGCCCGTCGCCTGCGGAGGCGCCGCGTGATTGGGAGGCCGAATGTCCGATATCCTCATCGATATGGGTGGGACTTTCACCGACGGCGTGCTGATCCACGACGACGGCAAGATCACGGTAGGCAAATCCGAGAGCGATCCAGCTGACGCCGCCAACGCGATCCTCCGCTGCATCGCCGGCCTCGCCGCGGAGTGCCAGTTCGAGATCGAGGAACTGCTGGCGCGGACCAGAACGATTTTGATCGGCACGACGCTTGCGACGAATTGCATCCTGGAGAGCAAGGGCGCCAAGTGCTGCCTGATCCACACCAAGGGTTTCCGCGACGTCTTTGAACTCGGGCGAACGATTCCCAAAACCGACATTTACAATTTGAAGGTCGACGCTCCCAAAGTGCTGATCCCGCGCTATCTGCGCTTCGGCGTCGAGGAGCGCATGCAGTACGACGGCGCGGTAGTCACCCCCTTGAATGAGGACGATGTCCGCCAGGCCGCCAAGGCAGCAAAACGGCATGGCGTCGAAGTTCCGGTCGTCTGCTTTTTGCATTCCTACATCAATTCGGCGCACGAGGAGCGCGCGGCGGAAATTCTGAAGGAGGAATTTCCCAACGTCGTCGTTTCGTCCCATATCGTGCGGCGCTGGATCGAATACGACCGCGCCAGCACGGCGACGTTCGCCGCCTATGTCAAACCGATGCTCAATCGATTTGTCGGCGCATTGGAAGCGAAGCTGCGCGAGGCGGACTTCGGCGGCACCGTACTGTTCTCGACGGGGCTCGGCAGCGTTGCGACAGCGGAACTATGCCTGGAAAACCCGGGCCATCTCATCGGGTCGGGTCTCGCCATGGGCGCGCTCATGGGCCAGTTTCTCGCCCGCAGTGCCGGATTCGACAACGTTGTCACCTGCGACATCGGCGGCACCAGCGTCGATATTGGCGTCCTCAAGGATCAGACGATCGCGACGACGACCGAATCCGTCACCGGGGATCAGAAAAACGCGCTCGAGGCCATGGATATCCCGAGTATCGGAGCGGGCGGCGGTGCGATCGCCTGGATCGACGATACCGGCGTCCTGCGCGTCGGTCCCGCCAGTGCCGGCGCCAATCCTGGACCGGCCTGTTACGGCAAGGGCGGCACTCAGCCGACCTTGACCGACGCCAACGTCATGCTCGGCTACATCCCGACCGACTATTTCCTCGGCGGCGATATTCCGCTCGACAGCGGTTTGGCCCGGCGAGCGCTGGACGTGATCGCAAGGCCGCTCTCCATGGATTCGGTCGAGGCTGCGCACGCGATTTCTTCGCTGGCCGAAGCGCTCATGGCCGAACAGATTTTTCTGACGATCGTCGAGAAGGGTTATGATCCACGCGATTTTGTCTTTGTCGCGGCCGGGGGAGCCGGGCCCGTCCACGCGATTGCAATCGGTCACCGGCTCGGCATCAGGACCGTCTACATCCCCAAGCACTCCGCCGTATTCTCCGCGCTCGGCGGTGCGACCGCCGATTACGGCCGTGTGTTCAATCGTTTCTTTTATCAGCGTGACGACCTTGCGAAGATCAGTGATTTGACTCGCCTGTTTCATTCCTTGCACGAGGAAGCCGTCAGTGTGCTGGAACGCCAGGGGGTCGACCGGTCGAACATGGCTTTCGTGCGCGGGGCTGAAATGCGCTATTTCGGCCAGTTGCGCGACATCGAGGTGGCGCTGCCGGAGACCACTACGCCTACCGATTTCACCGCGGATGATTTCAAGTCCCTCGTGCGCCGGTTCCATGAGCGACACGAGGCTTTGTATGGCTGGGCCAATCCGAAATTGCCAGCGACGCTCGCCATGCTCAAAGTGCGCGCGATCGGCAAACGCAAGCCATTCGAAGCCACCGAGCAGCCTTTCGCGGGCCGCGATGCCTCGGCGGCCCTCAAGCGCAAACGTCCCGTCTATTTCAAGAGTGGCGGCAGCTTCACGGAGACGGCATGTTACGACGGCAACAGCCTGCGCAACGGAAACACGCTACCGGGGCCCGCGATCATCGAGGAACGGCGCACTACAGTGGTGGTGCCGGAGGGATGGCAGATCGCAGTCGATCGCTACGGCAATTATTTGGCAACTCTGCAGTGACGACGCAATAAGCCGAGGGCACGCTCATGGACGCGCGGACAGACAAGAATATCGATCCATTGACGCTCGCCATCGTCGAGGCGCGGCTGCAGGCGATGAATCAAGAGCTGGGGACCCGCCTGTTTCGCCAGTGTTTCTCGGTGCCGACCTCGCATATCCGCGATCTCGGCGTCGTGCTGTTCGACAAGGACGAAAGGACACTCAGCATCGGCAATTTCATGCCGGTGCATACCGGAGGCAGCCACGTCTCGCTCAAGGCAATGCTCGATGCGATCGGTCGTGAAAACATCTATCCCGACGATTTCATCATCGGCAACGATCCGTTCGTCGTGCGCTTTGGACACCTCGCCGATTGGTCGTTTCTACGGCCGATATTCTATGAAGGTGAACTCGTCTTCTATCATTTTGCGCGCACGCATCAGTACGACAGCGGCGGCGCCTATCCCGGCTGCTATTTCCCACGTAGCTACGATTGTCACGGCGAAGGCCTGATCATCCCGCCGATCAAGCTCATCGAGCGCGGCAAGATCGACGAGAGGGTCTATTCGGTGATCCTGCGCAATCTGCGCGGGTCCGAGCTGGTGCGTGCCGACAACATGCTGATGTACGGGTCGATGAAGAAGATCGAGGCGCGCATCGTCGAGTTGATCAAGCGCCATGGCAAGCCGACGGTCGTGGCCGTGTGCGACGAGCTGATTCGTCGCGCCGAACAGCGCATGAAGGAGTTGATCGCGACTTGGCCCGCCGGCACCTATTACGCCGAGCGAGCGGCGGATTGGGATGGAACGACGGATCGGCCGATCTGGGTACGGCTCGCATTGACCGTCAAGCCGAATGAAGGTCGTCTGGTTTTCGATTTTTCCGAAAGTGACCCGCAGGGCGATTTCGTCAACGTTCCGGTCGGCCAGGTCTGGTCGTCGGTAGCAGCCAGCCTCCTGTGGTCGATGCCGCCGGGCGTTCCGCGGAACCAGGGATTCTTCAACTGTCTCGATGTGATCACCAAGGAAGGCACGGTGCTCGACCCGGTGTATCCGGCGACGAACGCCTGCCAGGCGGTCACCTTGGGCGGAGAGATCACGGAATGCGTCATGTTGGCGATGAGCCAGGTCGCGCCTAAGGACACGCCGGCGACCTGGGGCCGGCACTCGAACACACTCTTCGCCGGCAAGCGGCGCGACCGCATTGATCCCCGCACTGGATCGATTTCCGAGTATACGGCGCATCTGTTCCATGCCTGCCCGTCGAGCGGCGCGGCTCTCGGCTACGACGGCGTCGACGGAAGCGGATCGAGTTCGCTCGGAGGCGCCTGTATTCGAGCGCCCGTCGAGGTCACGGAGTGGTATATTCCGTATCGGTGGGAGGCTTACGAGTTCAAGACTGATAGCGCCGGCCCGGGTCAATGGCGCGGTGGTCTTGGAACTCACGTCGAGACGCTCAACGTCTATGACCGCAATGTCTGGCAGCCGCTCGATTGTCTCACCATGTCGGGCAACGCCGACGGCGAGAAATTCAATTCGGTCGGCTTGCAAGGCGGTGAAGGCGGAACCCTGACCGAGCTATGGATCCTCCGCAATGGGGAGCGAATCGACTATCGAACGTTCGATCTCAAATATCTGGACCCGGGAGACATCCTGCTGCAGGATTCCGGCGGCGGCGGCGGTTTTGGCGATCCGCTTGATCGCGACATCGAAAAGGTTCGGTGGGACGTTTTGAACGAATATGTTTCCGTCGCCGCCGCCCGCGACCGTTACGGGGTCGTCATCGATCCCGAAACGTTCGACATCGACCAAAAAGCGACTGAGCAATTGCGGAGCAAACGAAAACAAGCGAAGACTCCCTGATGAGCGCGCGTTCTTCGGCTTCCGACTGGTTGTTGATCAGGGTCGAATTGTTGGTCTCGTGCCCCACGCCGCAAATGGGCGAGGTCGTCCAGCGGCGGTAACGAAGTTCACGAGCCCCGCCGGCGAGTTCCGGGAGTACGTCAGCAAGGCATGGTCGACTCGCGGTTTAAGGCGGTGCTTTCTGTTTATTTATTCGGCGAAAGGATCCGGCAGGGCGCCGATCGAGTTGGACACCGCGGTCATTTCACGTTCATTCACGTGCAGGCGAAAGATGTCTGGCCTGGCATAATGTCCAACTACGTCGAAATCGAACTTGCCACGCGCGATGTCGCTGCGGTTAATGTCGGCGGTGAGAATTGTGGCACCCTGAAAGTCCGGCCCGGCGAGCAGTTGTCCCAGCGGGGAGATAATGCAACTGCCGCCTCGCATCAGAACAGTTTTCGGGTCGTCACCCTGGATCGCATCATAGTCGCCCGGGCAATCCCCACGCCGCAAAAATTGGCAAGCCGAGAGCACGAAGCAGCGGCCTTCGAGCGCGACATGTTGCATCGTCGGCAGCCATGTGTCGCGATCATCCGCCGTCGGCGCACAATAGATTTCGACGCCCTTGGCGTACATCGCGGTCCGCAACAATGGCATATAATTTTCCCAACATATGACGGCGCCGAGGCGGCCGATGCTGGTGTCGAGCACAGTCAGTGTCGAGCCGTCGCCGAAACCCCAAATTAAACGTTCCATCGCAGTCGGCATTGTTTTGCGATGCTTACCGAGGAGAGCGCCGTCGGGACCGAAGAACAGGACCGTGCAATAGAGCGTGCCGCCATCCTTCTCAATTACGCCGATCACGAGATGCGCCGCTGCCTTGCGTGCTGCGGCTCCCAAGCGCCGGCATTCAGCGGAATTCAATGCCAGCGCACTCTCGTAATAGCGCCGAAAAGCCTCTCGTCCTTGTGGGCTGCGCATGCCGACGCGTGCGCCAAAATCGAGCCCCTTCGGATAGCCGGAGATGAAGGCTTCCGGAAAGACGACAAGCTCGGCACCGGTTTCCGCCGCCTTGGCGGTCAACTGTTCAACCTTGGCGACCGTGCCGGCGAGATCGAAAGGTGCAGGACAGTCCTGAATGACAGCGACACGAACGAGTTCCGCCATGATCATTCCTCTCGCTCGCAGCGAATGTAGCAGAACCGAAAGCGGACCAACTGGCAAGCCCGTCGGCGTGCCCGTTAGACTTTGAGCAACCCAGCCGATCGACTTCCGATTTAGATCGAGCGGATTATGCTTTAATTCCGCGTGCCCGTGTATGTTACGCGTCACGTCCCAAGACCCAAGCCAAGGCCCAAGCCAAGGCCCAAGCGGCGAGCCGATCGGCCTGCTCTCTTGACCGCCGGTTTGCCTTTAAGCTGCTCGATGTCGAAACGGTCAGGCCGACAATTAAACGGGAGGAAGGCAATGACGCAACCGCGGCTGAAGCATTTCGGATGGGGCCGGGAAGGCGAGGGTTTGACGCCGGCCGAAGAGGCCTTCGTGCTCGGCCGCATCGAGCAGCGGTTCGGCCCGCAGGCGAGTGGCGAAGTCAAACCGCCCCGGCTGGAGGACATCAAGCTCGAACCGCCCCGGCTCGATCCACCCGCATCGTTGCCGTTCTGCTCGACCGCGCTTTATGACCGCGCGGCGCACACCTACGGCAAATCTTTCCCCGATTACGTGCGGGGGCTCGTCGGCGAGTACCACAGTGCGCCGGACGTCGTCGCATATCCGCGCACTGAGGAAGAAGTCGCGGCGGTGCTCGACTGGGCGGGCGGCGCGCAGGCGAGCGTGACGCCGTTCGGCGGCGGATCGAGCGTCGTCGGCGGAGTGGAGCCGAGACGCGATGCGGTTCGGCACAAGGCGGCGGTGACGATCGACCTACGCGAGCTTGGCCGCGTGCTCGAGGTCGACAAGACCTCGCGCGCCGCGCGCATCGAGGCCGGCGCGTTCGGCCCTGCGCTGGAGGCGCAACTCAAGCCGCACGGGCTCACGCTTCGTCATTTCCCGCAAAGTTTCGAGTGCTCGACGCTCGGCGGCTGGATCGCGACCCGCTCGGGCGGTCATTTCGCCACGCTCTACACCCACATCGACGATCTCGTGGAATCGCTTCGCGTCATCACCCCAAAGGGCGTGATCGAGACGCGGCGGCTGCCGGGCTCCGGCGCCGGCCCAAGCCCCGACCGGCTGCTGATCGGCTCGGAAGGCATTCTGGGCATCATCACGCAAGCTTGGATGCGGTTGCAGGATCGTCCCAGGTTTCGCGCCGGCGGCGCGATGCAGTTTGCGGATTTCTTCACCGCGGCCAAGGCGTTGCGGGCGATCTCGCAGGCTGGACTGTACCCGGCGAATTGCCGCATCCTCGATCCGCATGAGGCGTTCAACACCGGCGCGGCAGACGGCAGCGTGGCGATCATGGTGCTCGCCTTCGAGTCCGGTGACCATCCGGTCGAACCGTGGATGGCGCGCGCAAGCGAATGCTGCGCCGATCACGGCGGCAAACCGGACCGCACCGATACCGCGGACGCCCACCGTGAGGGCGCGGCCGGCGCCTGGCGCAACGCCTTCATCCGCATGCCCTACGCGCGCGAGCGCACCATCGAGCGCGGCATCATCAACGATACGTTCGAGACTGCGATCACCTGGGAGCGGTTCGAGTCATTCCACGACAAGGTTAAGGCCGCGACCGAGCGCGCGATCGTCGAGGCGAGCGGGCGTGCCGGCCAGGTTACCTGTCGCTGCACCCATGTCTACCCGGATGGGCCGGCGCCCTATTTCACGTTCCACGCCGCCGGGCGGCATGGCGAGTTGAGCGCGCAGTGGCAAACCATCAAATCGGCCAGCCTCGATGCCGTGATCGCGAACGGCGGCACCGTCACCCACCATCACGCGGTCGGGCGTGACCATCGGCGGTGGTACGATCGCCAGCGCCCACCCTTGTTCGCCGCGGCGCTGAAGGCGGCCAAGGCGACAATGGACCCGCAGGCCTTGCTCAATCCGGGGGTGCTGATCGATTCATAGCCGGGCAAAGCATATCGTTATGACAGAAGATGCCGTCCGGCTTGAGAACCCGATTGATCTCCTTGAATGCTCTAATAATCTCGAGGTGGCGTGAAGCGAACTGTAGAGTCACCGCATCGAAAGAATTGTCGGGAAACGGCAGCACATGGGCGTCGCAGACGCGTGCATGGATCGCCAGATTCTCCTCCAACTGCGGAAGAGTGTTCCGGTGACCAAGACCGAGGGCCAATAGGCGAAATCGCGCCTGCGCTTCCACATGTTCGCGAAGGGCAACCGGAATAAATCGATACTTGTAGGTTTTTCTTACTGGGGTAAGAATTTCACCCGAAGTCGCGGTTGACGGCGGACTTGGGTCTGTCAATTCGAACTAGCCAAGCTGTCGATGTTGCGCTGAAACTCGGCCGCTGATACCGCTTCCATAGCTGATTGAATCGAAAGGTTGCGGTGGCGGGGACTAAAGATCGGAATGGGTTGTTTTCGGGTTGCGAGGCGTGATTCTTTGACCGTCTGATTCGGAGGGAACAGA
>JBEKNW010000002.1:0-63704 GCA_049522435.1 Xanthobacteraceae bacterium | reverse complement strand
CCGACGCCGGCGCCAAGCGCAACGCCCGCCGTGCCGTAGCTCGAGAGCGAGATCGCCGTCAGCGCGCCGTCGCGTTTGGCGCCGATGCGCAATCGCTGCCAGGTGCCCGGACGGTTGCCCGAGTCCACCTGTTCTTCTTCCCGGTCGAGGACGAGGCGGACCGGCGCTTGCGCGCGGCGGGAGAGTTCAACGGCAATGCTGCCATAATTGCCAAGCGACGATTTGGAGCCAAAACCGCCGCCCATGGCGTCGACCACCACGCGGACTCGATTGAGCGGCAAGCCAAATTCTTCCGCAAGCTCGTGTCGCACCCCCGTAGTGTATTGAGTGGACATGTAAACGGTCAGCCCGTCCGCCCGCCAATCGGCGACGATCCCGTGCGGCTCAAGGCAGCAATGGGTCTGCACCTGGGTGCGATAGTCGCCTTCGACGACAACATCGGCGTCGCGGAAGCCCTGGGTCACGTCGCCGCGGCGGCTGATCGCCGGTCCACGCACATTACCGTTGAGCGGCAAATTAGCTGCCGCGGGCCAGCCCGAAGGGTGACCGCCAGGCGCTAGATCTGCGCTCTCGTAGACCGGCGGCGCCGCCGGCGCGCGCGCCTGGTCCAGCTCAACGACAAAGGGCAGCGATTGATAGTCGACATGGATCAGTCGCAGCGCTTCTTCCGCCGCTGCCTTCGAGACGGCGGCGACGGCAGCAACAGGCGCGCCGATGTAGCGCAAGGTCGCGCTCTGCGCGTCTGTCGGACTGGCGATCGGCAGGATCGCGCGCACGCCGGGATGACGCGCCGCCGCGGAGGTGTCGATGGAGTGCAGCCGCGCATGCGGCAGGGGCGAGCGCAGGATGCGGGCGTGCAGCATGCCGGGAAGAGAAATATCGGCCGTGAAGCGAACGCCGCCCGTCACTTTGGCTCGCCCATCCTGGCGCGGCGCCGACTTCCCGATCACGGCGAGCTCGCCGTTGGGCGGCAGCGGCGGCGGCTCGTCGGCGGGTATCTGCCGCTCCACCTTGCCGAGACCGACGCTGGCGATGCCGAAGGGGAACGTCTCGGTGCGCAAGGTTTCTTGCTTCGCCATGATCACGCCCTGCGTGCTTTGGCCGCCGCGAGCGTCGCGGCGACGACATGCGGATAGGTGCCGCAGCGGCAAAAATGGCCGCCGATCGCGGCGCTTACATCGTCGGCGCTCGGCTCGGGCATGCGCTCAAGGAGCGCCGCGCAGCTCATGACCATCCCGGGCGTGCAGAAGCCGCATTGCAGGGCGTCATGCTCGATGAAGGCTTGCTGCACCGGATGCAACGTGTCGCCCTGCGCGAGACCCTCGATCGTGGTGACGCGCCGCGCGCCGACATCGATGGCAAGCATCATGCAGGAGCAGATCGGCGACCCGTCGATCAAGACCGTGCAGGCGGAACAGGCACCGCGATCGCAGGCGACCTTGGTCCCGGTCAGGCCCAGCGGCCCGCGTAAAGTTTCGGCCAGAGTCATTCGCGGCTCGACCCGTAGCGGCTGCGCAGCGCCGTTGATCTGCAAAGTGATCGCAACCGCGTCCGGGCCGACGGCCGGCGCGCTGCTATTCTCGGCTGTCTCAGCCTGCGCAAGAAGCGCCGATGTCGCGTTGATCATTGTCGCTCCGGCTGTCGTCAAAGCGGAGCCCCGCAGAAACGAGCGACGGGATAAGGCACTCCGCATGCCGAGCCTCCGCGTCGGATTTGAATTTAACGGCCCTTGTCTGCGGAACCAACGCAATTAGGCCCGCAATGGTTCCCGGGCGTTGATTTACGTCAAGGCGGAGATACGGCGTTGGCGCGTTCGCCGGAAGGCACCTATGTCGTTTTACGGTCATTCGATTTTCTGACATGGATCAAAGAAGGGGCGATCCATGCGCGTAAAAGGAATGGCAATGACATAGGAGGCAAGGCGATGCATTCGCCTTTTGCTCTTCGATCGAAAACCGGAACGGCCGCGCAGAGCCGCACCAAATGGGTGGTGTTGGTTGTCGCCCTCATGGTCGCCGCGGCGGGCGTTGCCGCTTATTTCGAAAGAGGCACGCTGCAAAAATGGATCACTGGACCGCGGCTGGTCGCCACCATCCTGGTGTCCGGCAACATCGAGGCGCACCAAAGCGTGCTCGGCTTCAAGACCGTGCAATCCCGGATCGTCGAGCTGCCGTTCGACGAGGGGCAATGGGTGGATGCCGGCACGCTGATCGCGCGGCTCGACGACTCCGACTATCGCCAGCAGGTGACCATCAACGAGGCGATCCTCGAAATGCAGAAGCGCCAGCTTGCCGCCGCGGAGCAGAATCTCACGGCGGCGCGCCGGACGGTCGAGTTCGATGCCGCCGATCTGGAGTTCCGGCAGCTGGAATATTCTCGCGCCGATACGCTGTTGCAGAAGGGGACCGGCACCGTCGAGCAGCGCGACCAAACCTACGCCGCATGGCGGCAATCGACGGCCGCGCATCAGCGCGATCAGGCGCTGGAGAACGCCGCCGAGCGCCAGGTCGAACTCGCCACCGCCAGCATCCGCAATGCGACGGAGACGCTAAAAATGTCGCAGATCGTGCTCGACTACACGATTTTGCGCGCGCCCTTCTCCGGCGTCATCCAGGTGCGGCAGGCGGAGCTTGGCGAGATCATGGTCCCCGGCACGCCGGTGGTGACGCTGGCCGACCTCGATCACGTCTGGCTGCGCGCCTACATCAACGAGACCGATATCGGCAAGGTCCGCTACAATCAACCGGCGACGGTCACGACCGATACCTATCCGGGCAAGACCTACCAAGGGCACGTCACTTTCATCGCTGCGAACGCCGAGTTCACGCCGAAAAGCGTGGAGACGCACGCGGAAAGAGTGACGCTCGTCTACCGCGTGCGCATCGATATTTACAATCCCACCCACGAATTGGTGCCCGGCATGCCGGCGGACGCGGCGCTGGAAGCGCTCCCTCCGGGTGGGCCATGACCGACGCGCGCGGACCCATCGTTGCGGCCGATGGGCTGACCAAGCGGTTTGCCGAGCTTGCCGCCGTGGACGGTCTTTCTTTCACCGTCAACCGCGGCGAAATTTTCGGGCTCGTCGGTCCCGACGGCGCCGGCAAGACCACGACGATGCGGATGCTGGCCGGCGTGATGCAACCGGACGGCGGCGGCATCGTCATCGATGGCGTCGACGTGGTGGCGGACCCCGAGACCGGCAAGCAACATCTCAGCTACATGCCGCAGCGGTTCGGCCTCTATGAGGACCTCACCGTCGACGAGAACATCCGTTTCTACGCCGATCTGTTCGAAGTCCCGAACCATATTCGGCAAGAGCGCGCGAACCGATTGCTGGCCGCTTCGGGTATGAGCCAATTCCGCGGACGGCGCGCCGCCCAGCTGTCGGGAGGGATGAAGCAAAAGCTGGGTCTCACCTGCGCGTTGGTCCACACGCCGCGAATTTTATTGCTCGATGAGCCGACCACTGGGGTCGATCCGGTCTCGCGCCGCGACTTCTGGCGCATTCTTTATGACTTGCGCGAGGAGGGCGTGACGATCCTGATCACCACCGCTTATCTCGACGAGGCGGAACGCTGCAATCGTTTGGCGCTGCTGCACAACGGCCGCGTGCTTTATTGCGACACGCCGGCCGCGCTCAAACAGCGCATGCCCGGGGCGGTCGTGGCCATTTCCTCGGGCTCCGGGCGCGACGTACGCACGGCCATCGCCGGGCTCGAAGGCGTGAGCAACGTCATCCTGGTCGGCGGCGGCGTTCACGCCGTTGTCGACGATGCCGCCTTGCGGATACCCGAGCTGCGCAGTGCCTTGCAGCGAGGCAACGTTCCTTTCGACGAAATCGCTGTCGCCACACCGAGCATCGAGGACGTGTTCGTGGCGCTGCTCGAAGACGAAGGCAAGACGCAATGAGCGGCAGCGAGATAGCCGACGCGCAGATCGTCGCCGAGGACCTGGTCAAACGATTTGGCAGTTTTGTCGCGGTCGATCACGTCAACTTTCGCATCGGGCGCGGGGAGGTCATGGGGTTTTTGGGCCCGAACGGCGCCGGGAAATCGACGATCATCCGCATTCTCTGCGGATTGCTGCGCCCGAGTGCCGGCCGCGTGTTGGTCGCGGGCATCGATGTCGCGCGAGATCCGGAGCGGGTACGCGAACGCATCGGCTATATGTCGCAGAAATTTTCGCTCTATCGCGATCTCAGCGTCGAGGAAAATCTGCGCTTTTTCGGCGGCATCTACCGCGTCCCGCGCGACGAGCTTCCGCAGCGCATACAGTTTGCGATCGACATGGCCGGGCTCGCCGGCCGCGAGAAGGCGTTGGTCGCCACGCTCGCCGGCGGCTGGCAGCAACGCCTGGCGCTCGGTTGCGCGGTCCTGCATCGGCCGCCGATCCTGTTCCTGGATGAGCCGACATCGGGCGTCGAGCCGACTTCGCGGCGGCGTTTCTGGCATCTTATCCACACGCTCGCCGCCGACGGCGTCAGCGTGCTGGTGTCGACCCATTACATGGACGAGGCCGAGTACTGCCATCGCGCCGCCCTGATCAATCAAGGCCGTATCATCGCCATCGGCAGCCCAAACGAGCTGAAGCGAACGACGCTCGGGGGCGAGCTTCTCCTGCTCGAATGCGAAGCGCTCGGACCGACGCTGGCCGCGCTGCAGCAGGCGCCGGGAGTGATCGATGCCTCGGTTTTTGGCAATGCCATCCACGTCCTCGTCCGCGACGCCGAGCGTAGCCTCACCGAGCTGCCGGCCTATCTCGCAGAGCGGGCGCTGCGGCCGAGCCGGATCGAGCGCATCCATCCCTCCCTCGAGGACGTTTTTGTGCAACTCATCGCCGCCGACGCGGCCGAGCGGAGGCGAGCGGCATGAGGTGGCGCCGGCTCAAGGCCATCGCAGTAAAGGAGGTCTTGCAGATCTGGCGTGACCCGCGCAGCCTGATGATCGCGCTATTGCTTCCGTTCACGCAGATGTTTCTTTTCGGCTACGGGATCAACCTCGACCTCAAGCACATTCCGATCTGCACTTTCGACCGCGAAGGGAGCCAAGCCAGCCAGGACTTGCTCAAGCACTTCCAGGCCTCGCTCTACTTCGCCATTGCGCATAACGTCAAAGCCTATCCGGAGTTGGTGGCGGCGATCGATCGCGGGGACTGCCGCGCCGGCATCGTCGTCCCGCCGGATTTTTCCGAGCGCTTGAACGATGCCGGAACCGCCTCGGTGCAGGCGATCCTCGACGGCACCGACGACAACACGGCGAATATCGCGTGGGGCTATGCGAGCGCCGTGGTGAGCGGCTACTCGAACGACATTCAGGTCTCCGCGCTCGACCGTCAAGGCCGCACCCTGCAGCAGTTTCAGCCGTTGGCGGTGCAGTCGCGGGTCTGGTTCAACGAAGACCTGGAAAGCCGCAACTTCATCATTCCCGGCCTGGTCGCCGTCATCATGGCGCTGGTCGGAGCGCAGCTCACGGCCTTGACCATCTCGCGCGAATGGGAGCGCGGAACGATGGAGCTTCTCGTCTCCACGCCGGTAACGTCGGGCGAGGTCATGGTGGGCAAGCTCATTCCCTACCTGGTGCTGGGCTGGCTGGATGCCGCCTTCTGCCTGATCATCGCAGCGCTGTGGTTCGAAGTGCCGTTCCGCGGCGCGCTCGCCACGCTGTTCCTCACCACGACCGTGTACCTCGCGGTCGTCCTCAGCATCGGCTATCTGTTCTCGGTGTTGATCCGCAGCCAGATCGGCGCCAGCCAGATCGCGCTGGTGGTGACGCTGCTGCCGGCGATGCTTCTTTCCGGCTACGTGTTCCCGATCGACCAAATGCCGCCGTTCGTTCAGGACATCACCTATCTGATCTATTCGCGATATTACGTCACCATCATCAAAGCAATATTTCTAAAGGGCGCGGGCATCGCGGAACTGTCGACGCCGATTCTGTTCCTCGTCGTTTACGCGCTTGCGGTCGTCGCTCTCGCCGCCCGCGCCTTCCGCAAACGCCTCGAATGAGATCACGGACCAACCATGTTCGCCCGCGTTACACCGATCGTGATCAAGGAATTCCTTGAGATCAGCCGCGACAAGGCGGCGCGCTTTCTTTTGATCGTGCCGCCGATCATTCAAATGCTGGTTTTCGGATACGCGGCCACCTTTGAGGTCTATCACGTCTCGACTGCGGTGCTCGACCTCGATCATTCGCAGGAAAGCCGCGAGCTGATCGCGCGGTTCACCTCGAGCAACCGCTTCGATGTCGTCAAGGTCGCGCAGTCGCAACACGACATCAATGCCACCATCGACAGCAGCGCCGCCGCGGTCGCGCTCGTCATTCACGCCGGTTTCGCCGAACTGCTGCGCAAGGGCCAGGCCGCGCCGCTGCAGGTCATCGTCGACGGCACCAACTCCAACACCGCATTGATCGCGCTCGGCTATATCAACACCATCGCGGCGGGGTTTGCCCAGGATTACGCGACGGACTTGAGGCGGCACGTCCAGGGCGTGCAGGGAATGCGGCAAGTGCAGGTGACACTGGAACAGCGACCCTGGTTCAACCCGGACCTCAACGGCCGCTGGTTCTTCGTGCCGGGCGTGATCGGCACGATCACCCTCATCACCGTTGTCAACCTCACGGCGTTTGCAGTCGTGCGCGAGCGCGAAGTCGGCACGCTCGAGCAGATCATGGTGAGCCCGATACGGCCCGCCGAGTTCATCCTCGGCAAGACCGTGCCGTTCTTCCTTGTCGGCCTGGGTGAAGTGGCGCTTGTCGTCGCCGTCGGCGTGCTGTGGTTTCAAATTCCCTTCGTCGGCAATCCTCTCGTGCTGCTGCTCGGCACCGCGGTCTTTCTGTTCAGCACGCTGGCGCTGGGCCTGCTCATTTCCACCATCTGCTCCACCCAGCAGCAGGCGTTCTCCGCCAACTTCTTCATACTCAGTCCGTTCTTCATCTTGTCGGGATTCGCTTTCCCGATATCGAGCATGCCGCAAGTGCTGCAATGGTTCACCTACGTCAATCCGCTGCGCTATTACCTCGTCGTTATCCGCGGGGTCCTGCTCAAGGGCGTGGGCTTGAGCGTGCTATGGCCGGATTTCGTCGCCATGGCGGTCATTGCTTCGGTTCTCCTCACGCTGAGCATTCTTCGCTTCCGCAAATCCCTCGAATAAATCCCAGCCGACATTCGTCGTCGACGGTGCGACGATCACGTTGAATTCAAGGATGCGGTATCCGCGTGGCGCGCGTCTTCATATGCCTACGTCGCCTGCGCGGCCGTTGAGCGGAAGCGCAAGATGGCGAGCAAGAAAAACAAGCCGCCGATGACGGCGACGAAGACGAATTGCGGCCACACCACGTCGATGCCGGCGCCGCGATAGAGGATCGACTGCGCGAATGAGACGAAATGCGTCGACGGCGAGGCTTGCATCGTCATCGCCAACCAGGGCGGCATGCTTTCCAGCGGGGTGTTGCTGCCGGAGAGGACGTTCATGGGCAGATAGACCAACATAAAAAGCAAGCCGAGTTGAGGCATCGAGCGCGCGACGGTGCCGAGAAATATGCCGACGGCGCAGGCAAAGAACAGATAGATCATCACCCCGCACATGAACAGCGGGATCGAGCCGGCGATGGGAACGTGCATCAAGGCGCGCACGACGAGATAGAGCGACAGACCGGCGGCGACGGTAATCACCAGCCCGTTCGCCCAGACTTTCGACATCGCGATCTCGAACGGCGTAAGCGGCATGACCAAAAGGTGGTCCATGGTCCCGTGCTCCCGCTCGCGCACGATAGCGGCGCCGGCGAGAATAATGGCCAGCATGCTGATATTGTTGATGATGCCCATGACGCTGGTGAACCATGCGGTCCTGACGTTGGGGTTGAAAAGAACGCGCACGTCGAGATTGACCGGCGACAGCGGCACGCCTTCCGCATGGGACAGGAAGTCCGCTATTTCGTTCATAATGATCTCTTGGGCATAGCCTGATCCGAGCCCGGCCTGGACCATCACGGTCGCATCGGCATTGAGCTGAACTGCGGGGTTTCGCCCGCCCAGCACGTCCCGCTCGAAGTTCGGCGGAATGTCGACCACGAAGGTGTATTTCCCCAAATTCATCAGCGGCACGATATCGCGCTCGGCGATCGGCCGCGCGAGCTGAAAATAGGGCGGCAGGAACGCTCGGCCGATCCGCCGCGACAATTCGGAATGATCCTCGTCGACAAACGCGACCGAGGCATTATGCACTTCCTGCGAGTAACTATTTGCCTGAGCCATGATTTGCAGCGAGAATGCGTACACCACAAACGCCACCAACACGTAATCGTCCAGGAAGCTGCGCAGCTCCTTGGTGCCCAGCCAAAAGATGTTTTCGATCATGCGCATCGGCTTGCTGTCCTAAAGCTTGTTCCGCTCGGCTCTAGCGTTCCTGTTTGCGCAGGAGCACGAGGCTGATCAAAAGCAGCACCGGCACGAAGACCGCGAGCTCCCCCAGGTTGGCGGCAAGGTCGCCAAAGGCCAATCCCTTGGTGAAAGTGCCGACGGCGATCGGCCGAAAATAGGTCATGGGAAACGCCCGCCCCATGATTTGCGCCGTTCCGGAGAGCGACGACACCGGCACCTGCTGGCCGGCGAACTGCGTCGCCGGCAGCACGGTCAGAATGGCGGTGGCGAACAGCGCGGCGATCTGCGTGCTGGCAAACGCCGAGATCACCATGCCGTAGGCGGTGGTCGTGGTGACGTAGACCACGACGCCGAGGAGGAGGGTGAGAAAGCTGCCGCGCAGCGGCACCTGGAAAATAAACAGGGCCATCAGGAACATCAGTGCAAAATTCGTCGTGGCGAGGCCGATATAGGGAATCTGCTTGCCGACCAGAAACTCGAGCCTGGTGACCGGCGTCACGTAAAGATTGGTGATCGAGCCCAGCTCCTTTTCGCGCACGATGGCGAGCGCCATGAGGATCGCCGGGAACAGCGCGAGCATCATGGATATGGTCGAGGGCACCATGGCGTAGACGCTGTCGAAATCCTGATTGTACTTGTACCTGATTTCGATTCTGGCCGGCGGCTTGGGCGCAAACAGGTTCGTCGTGGTCACGGCGGGATCCGCCAGATAGAGCTGATGCATGGCCTGCAGGTAGCCGCGAATGGTCTCGGCGCGGAACGGCATGGCGCCATCGACCCAGGCGCCGACCCAGGCCGGACGTCCGCGCTCGAGATCGCGGCCGAAGCCGGGCGGGATTTCGACGGCGGCGTCGATGTCGCCGCTCTGCAGACGCTTATGGAGATCGGCATAATCGATGAGCGCCCGTTTCTCAACGAAATAACTCGATCCTCTCAGCTCCTCGACATAGGCGCGGCTTTCGTGGCTGTTGTCGTGGTCGAGCACCGCGAAGCTCAGATTGTTGACGTCCGTCGAAATTCCGAATCCGAACACGAGCATCAGGAACGTCGTGCCGAACAAGGCGAAGGTCAGCCGAATGGGATCGCGGAGAAGCTCCAGGGTCTCGCGGATCGTGTAAGCGAAGAGCCGCTGCAGGCTGAACGCGCGCTGCTGCTGCGACGGCACTTGTTGCGCCGGACGAGCCGCCGTGCCGGACGGTGCAACATTCGCGGTCTCGGACGCGCGTGGTCCGGTCGCCTCCTCGAGATAGCTGATGAAGGCGTCCTCCAGCGTGGAGACGCCGCGGGCCTTGATGAGATTGGCCGGCGTATCAGTCACCAGCGCGCGCCCGGAATCCATGAGCGATATGCGGTCGCAGCGTTCGGCCTCGTTCATGAAATGGGTGGAGACGAAAATGGTCACGCTTTGATTGCGTGAAAGGTCGATCAACAGCTCCCAAAAGCGGTCGCGTGCCAAAGGATCGACGCCCGAGGTCGGCTCGTCGAGGATGAGTATTTCCGGCTCGTGTACGACGGCGACGGCCAGCGAAAGCCGTTGGCGAATGCCCAGCGGCAGCTCCGAGGCGCGTTGATCGAGATAATCATCGAGGCCGAATTGTTCGACCAGCTCGCCGAGGCGCGCCTTGGCTTTCTTGGCCGGCAGATGGAAAAGCCGCGCGTGAAGCTCGAGGTTTTGCCGAACCGTCAGTTCGGTATACAGAGAGAACGACTGCGACATGTATCCGACGCGCCGTCGCGAATTGATGTCGCTCGCGTCGAGCGGCTTGCCGAACAGGAGCGCCTCGCCTTCGGTCGGCGCCAGCAAGCCGGCGAGCATCTTCATCGTCGTGGTCTTGCCGCATCCGTTGGAGCCGACGAAGCCGAAGATCTCGCCGCGATCGATCGTGAAGCTCACCCGATCGACGGCGGTAAAATCGCCGAAGCGGCAGGTGAGGTTGCGCGCCGTGATCACCGGCTCGGCGTCCGCCGCACGGCGCGGCGGTATTTTCAGCCGCGTGTGCCCGGCCCGGAGTTCCTCAGGCAGCAGCGCAATGAATGCGTCCTCGACGGTCTTCGCATTCGTCTGCGCCTTGAGTTCCGTCGGCGAGCCGGCGGCGAGGATTTTTCCCGCGTTCATGGCGATGAGCGGATCGAACCGCTCGGCCTCTTCCATGTAGGCGGTCGCGACCACCACGCTCATGCCCGCGCGGCGCGACCGTATGCGGTCGATCAGCTCCCAGAACTGCCGTCGCGACAGCGGATCGACGCCGGTCGTCGGCTCGTCGAGGATCAAAAGGTCGGGATCGTGAATGAGCGAGCAGCACAGCCCAAGTTTTTGCCGCATGCCGCCCGAGAGCTTCTTCGCCGGACGATCGGCGAATGGCGCGAGCCCGGTACTGTGCAAAAGCTCGGCAATCCGCCACTCCCGTTCGGAACGCGACTGCCCGAACACGCGGCCGAAGAACTCGATGTTCTCGCGGATGCTCAGGTCCGGGTAGAGGTTTTTTCCCAGCCCTTGCGGCATATAGGCGATGCGGGGACAGACGGCCGCACGGTGCGACGCATCCGTCATGTCGCCGTCGAGCACGAAGACGCGGCCGGACTGCACCTGCCGCGCCCCGGCGATGATGCTCAAGAGCGACGATTTTCCCACGCCGTCGGGGCCGATCAGCCCGACCATGCCGCCGGCCGGCAGCGTGATGGTCACGTCGTCGAGAGCGGCCACGCGACCATAATGCTGAGTGACGTGTTCGAGGCGCGCGACGGGCATTGCAAACCCGCTGGCAGGCCCGCTCATTGCGTGGCGGTCCCTTGCGGCGTGGCGGTCCCTTGCGGCGTGACGGTCCCTTGCAGGGAAGCGGGCCACTTCGTGGCGGCATCGGTCAAGACGTAAGCGACGCCGGGGAGCCCGCTGCTCACGGCGTCGGTCCGCCCGCGCAGCCAATCGGTATCGATCCGCACGCGGATGCGAAACATCAGCTTGTCGCGCTCGGTTTGGGTTTCGACCGTTTTCGGCGTGAACTGGGCTTGCGTGGCGATGAACAACACCTTGGCCGGGATCGCGACCTTCGGATAGGCATCGACCACGATGCGGGCATCGGCTCCTTATCTTACTTTTCCTGCCGCATCGGTCGGCAAATAGATGTCCATGTAGACATAGGAGGTATCGAGCATCGCAAAGACGTGGCCGCCGGCCGGAAGCACCTCGCCGACATTGGCGATCCGATACTGGATGCGGCCGTCGACCGGCGCGACGAGCGTGTCATCGTTGATCTCTACATTGTAGAGTTCCACGTCGTGGGTCGCCGCTTCCAACGCGTGCTCGGATTCCGTCACCCGCGCGTTGGCCGCTTCGAGCGCGGCATTGGCTCCGTCCAGTTGCTGTCGACGCTGATCCACGACCTCCTGGGTTTCGTAGCCCCGCTGCACCAAATAGGTGGCGCGGTCGATTTCTTGCTTTGCCAGGACCACCTGAGTTTTCTGCTGGCCACGTTGGCGTTCGCTTCGTCGACGGCCCTTTGCGCCTGGCGGACCTGCGCCTGCGATTTCTTCAGCGAGGCGGCGAGGTCTTGCGTGTCCATGCGGGCGACAACCTGGCCGGCTTTGACCAGGTCGCCTTCGTCGGCCAATATCTGGAGGATGCGGGCGGCGTATTTGGTGTCGATGTTGATCTCGTCGGCTTCGAGCCGGCCGTTGCCGAAAGCGATGCCGGGCGGCAATGGGGGATGCAGGCGCTGCCACCAGTAGTAACCTCCGCCGGCGCCGGCGGCCAAACCGGCGAGCGCAAGCGCGATCCAAAGCCACCAGTGGCGGCTGGATGCCGGCTTCGGCGTCGGCAGCAGGGCCGGCAGGTTTGCGCCTGAAGGCGCCGGCAGGTTTGCGCCGGAAGGCGTCGCGACGAGATCGCGCGCGTTCGCAGGTGGCGGTCCGTTATGCGCGATCGCCGCCGGCGATGCGGTATCGTCAGTTTTGCTATTTTCGGTCATTTCGCGTCCAGCTTGATCCATCCCGCCTTCGGGCGAGGAAAGGCGATGGTCAATGGTTCGTCTGGGACATCATCGATCGCAATATTAATCGCGAGCCGAGGGGGCAAAAATCCAGGGATTGGCCCTAAGGGAAATTACGGGTGGCGCGGCGCGCCGACCTATCCGGCCCTTCGGGCGCTTGGCTCCCAGTATTCGCCGACTTTGACGTAGGACTGCTTGACGGCGCCCCAGGCAATCCGGTGCGCGGCCTCTTCCTGGCGGGGATCACCTGCATGCTCGGCGTAGGCGTGATTGAAAGCCTCGCGGTAGATGTCCTGGGCGTGATCGGGAAGATGCGACCTGACGGGAGCCGGGAGATCGGCGTTTGTTGGGTATGGCATCGGCCCTCCTTGACACTTTTTCGCGACTGGCCAACGTCTGGCATGGGCGGATGGTTCCGTTTGATTCAAATCAAAGCGGGACGCCGCCGCCGGCTCATTCAACGCGCCGGTTATCGTAGCCCGTGTTTCCCAAGAAGCTTTACCGTACTCGCCTGCGTGCCCTTCTCGCCGGCCTCTTCGGCAAAGGTCACGCGCGAGCCCACTTGCAAACGGGAGTAGCCCTCACCGATGACGCTGTTGCGGTGAAAGTACACTTCCTGACCATCCTTGGTCTCGAGGAATCCGAACTCGCCGGACGGATCAAGCCGCACGACCGTTCCGATCGGCGCGGCATCGTGATGCTTCACTTCGCCCTCGGTGCGGCGTGCCTTTTCCTCAAGCTGCCGGCGCGCGCGCTTGAAGGCATTGTTGAGGGCGAACGAAAAGTCGGAACGCCGCTCATCCGCCGTCGCGGTGTGTTCCACATTGACCTCGCGCCCGTCTGGAAGCAGGAGACGGATGTGGATCTCATAGAGTCCGCCTTCGCGGTGATGGTGACTGGGTGCTTTCAGCATGACTCGGCCCGCGGTCACGCGACCCCACAGCTCTTCAAATTGCGCCACGTGCTTCTCGATGGCGGCCCGGATTTCCGGAGTCTCGGTCAGGCCTTGAAAATCGATTTCGAGCGGCGTTTGCATATCGTGCTCCATCTGCGCTGTTCACCCCAATGGGGATTAAGTCTAACATTTCACCTCAATGGGGAATGAGTCTAACACTCAATTCGGGCAGATTCGCCTGCAGTGCTATTCTGAAATTTATTGTTGAGGGGGCTTGATTCGTCGTTGACGCATATCGAGATGGATAGGGTGTGGGTGAGGCTGGGCATTCCAACCGTATGGAGGATATGTCATGGCTGAAGCCGTCACCAAACTGCCCGTGAAAACCGAGAACAAGGAGCCCGCATCGGCGCTCAAAGCGTGGCACCTGTTCGAGAGCCTTCGCCGGGAAGTCGATCGCCTCTTCGATGATTTCGACGGGGGCATGTGGCGCTCGCCGTTCCGCCGTTCGTTCTTCGATATCGAGCCGTTCCGGCGGAGCGAAGCGGCTTTCGGAGGTGCACCGGCCGTCGACGTTACCGAGACCGATAAGGCCTATGAGATCACGGCCGAATTGCCCGGCATGGACGAGAAAAACGTCGAGGTGAAATTCACCGAAGGCGTCTTGACCATCAAGGGCGAGAAGCAGGAAGAGAAAGAGGAGAAGAAGAAGGACTACTACCTGAGTGAGCGCAGTTTCGGCTCCTTCCAGCGGGCATTTCAGGTGCCCGACGGCGTCGATGCCGACAAGATCGACGCAAGCTTCAAGAAGGGCGTGCTCACAGTGACGCTGCCGAAGAGCGCCGAGGCGCAGAAGGCGGAAAAGAAGATCGCGGTCAAGGCTGCTGCCTGATCGTATCGCTTGCGGGCCTCTTCTGCGAAACAGTCCGGATCGCGTCCGAGGATGCAATCCGGACGGTGGTGGTTTTTTTGCAGGCAAAGTTCTGCGCTTATTTCGGGCTGATCGATTACCGGCATTCTCATTCTTAATGAGTTTCAGCGCCCGCGCCGATACAGCTCAATCGCGCACGGACATTATTGGACGCATTCGATTGGGCTCACTCCCACGTTGGGGGAAGCGACCAACATTGGTTCGCCAATCCAGCGGACGATGCTCGGCCATACTTCGTCGAGGATCGTCTTGCCCATGAACAGGCCCATGTGGCGGCATGGAGCCAACGCCTTGCGAATGTTGCCTGCCGAGGTGCCGACCAGATGCTCTGCCGCGAATAGTTGCTGCGGCGCCACCAACTCGTCGTCGCGGGCGGCCAGCAGAAAGATCGGCGCCGTCACATTCGCGAGGCTGACCAGCTGTCCGAGAACGAGGAGGGCGCCGGTCGCCAGTTCGTTACGCTTGTACAATTTTTCCACGACTTCGAGAAAATAGCGTCCCGGCAGATCGATGGTCCAGGAATACCAGTCCTGGAACAGGGCTTCGAGCCGGGCGAAAGCGGCGGAGCCGGCCGGTTCGGCCGTCTGCAACAGCTGGCGAACACTGTCGGCGTCCACCGATTCCGGCCCCCAAAACTTCAGCACTTTGCGGCCGGGAACACAGCCGTCGCCAAGCCGCACCAGTTCGCGAAACATCCCGAGCGGGCTCGCTTCGGCGAGCGCCGACAGAGCAGACGGTGCGGCTGTTATGTCGATCGGCGCGCCGGCCAGCACCAGCTTGTGGACCTTGGCCGGAAACCGCGCGGCGTAAGCGAGCGCCATCCAGCCCCCCTGACACAAGCCGATGAGATCGACTGGACCGCCGATCTCATCGACTAGCACGTTGAGATCGGCGAGATAATCGTCGATGCCGAGAAAGCGCATCTCCGCGGTCGCCGAACGCCAGTCGGTCACGAACAGCCGCCGCAGTCCGGCGCCGCGCAACGCGGCGACAAGACTGTGCCCGGGTGCAAGATCGGCGACAGCGGCGCCATGCAGGGCGAACGGCGCGCACAATAGCGCGGCCGCGCACTTTTCGTCGGTCGTGAAATCGCGAAGCCGGACGGTTTGCAGCTCGAGCGTGATCGCGTGCGGCGTCGTCCATTTCGGCTCGCGCGGCGCCGGACTGTCCTGCGGACCGACGGCGAAATCGGCGAATTGCTTGGCGGCCAGCGCGGCCATCTCGCTCGCCGACGCGGCGACAAAAGCCGGCCAGAGAAACGCCAGATAGGGAAAGTGACGACCCGCCGGCTCGTACATCCGAGAACCCGCAAGGTTACGTTACCATAATGTCATCCGATCGAAACAAATTGGCTTTGATGTGAATCAAAACGAATTGCATTGCCAATGGTGGAGTGCGCTGCAACGTGGCCAGTCATAGGCGATTGACCGGCATCCGCATAAATTGATTTTACGCAATGATCGCGACAATTCGAACGGGATAATAAGTCGGACCCTCGCTATGGTTCACGCCAAATCGGGAGCCATCCGGGGATTACCGGTGTAGGAGAGGATGAGCCATGCGTGCTGGCAAACTTGTATTGTCGGCTGCCGCGTTGACGATGATCCTCGTTGGCGCGCAAGCGGCAAGCGCCCAAGATGCTGCCAAACTCGACAATGCGACATGCCTCGGCTGTCACGGCGTGCAGGGATTGGCAACGCCGAGCGCCGACGGACACATGCGCTCGCTCTACGTGCCGGCGGATCAGTTTGCCAATAGCGTGCACGGCGAGACGCTGCGCTGCATCGATTGTCATACGACAATAACCGAGCTGCCGCATAAGAACCTGCCGGCAACGCTCGCCGAGCGCGACCGGCAACGGCTCGCCATCAACAACAATTGCGGCAATTGCCACGCCAAGGCGTGGCAGAGCTATACCGAGACCTACCACGGTCAAGTCGCGGTCTTGGGCTATGCCGATGCCGCGACCTGCTTCGACTGCCACGGCAGCCACGCGATCCGGCGCGCCAGCGATCCGACTTCGAGCGTGTCTCCAGCCAACCTGCTGAAGACCTGCCAGAACTGCCATCAGGACGCGACCCCGGGCTTCGCGACGTTCGAAGCGCACGCCACGACCGACGACTTTGCCCATTATCCCTATGTGTGGATTGCCTCAAAGTTCGTGAACATAGCGGTTGGCGGCGTGCTTTGGTTCTTCTGGTTCCATTCGGCGCTTTGGTTCTACCGAGAACTTCGCGACCGCCAGAAGCGCAAGCTGCGGCCGCATGTGCGAACGGATGCGCTGCCGCGAGGACCAGGCCCGTATTACCAACGTTGGAGCGCCATGTGGCGATGGGTTCACCTCATATTCGCGGTCAGCATCATCGTGCTGGTCATGACCGGCTTGCCATTGCACTATCCGAACGCTTCCTGGGCGCCGCCGCTCGAACGGGCAATGGGCGGGCCGGAAATCGCCGGGCTCGTGCACCGGGTCGCCGCCGTGATCATGATCGCCGTCTTTGCCGGGCACATTGTCTATGCCGGCATCCACATCGCGCGGAACTGGAGCACCTTCAAGGTGTTCGGGCCCTATTCGCTGATGCCGAATTGGCAGGACGCCGCGGACTTCGTCGCTATGTTCAAATGGTTTTTCGGCAGGGGGCCGCGGCCGATGTTCGACCATTGGAACTATCAGCAGAAGGTCGATTACTGGGCGCCGTTCTGGGGCATCGCCATGCTCGCCGCGACGGGTGCCATGCTGTGGTTCAAGACGCTCACCGCGGCGTACCTGCCGGGATGGACGTTCAATGTCGCCACGGTTGCCCATGGCGATGAAGCCTTGCTCGCTGCCGCCTACCTGTTCACGGTGCACTATTTCGTGAATCACTGGCGGCCGGACAAGTTCCCGCTCGACATCGTCATCTTCACCGGCTCGATGCCGCTCGAGGAGTTCAAGCGCGAATACGCCGTCGAATATGCCCGCTTGGTGAAAACCGGAGAGCTCCAGCAGCATCTGGTGGACGCGCCGGCGCGACCGCTGACGCTCAGCGCCGAGATCATCGGCTTCAGCCTCGTGGCCGTCGGGCTGGCGCTGCTCGTCATGATGGCGATCGGCTTCAGCGGAAGTCTGGGCGGCTGAGCTCGGCCCGCCGTCACGCCAGCACGGCTTTGCCGCGCGGGCTGTCCGCGGCATCGACAAGCGGGCGGCCGGGCCGCGGCGTGCGCTGGGAAAGCGATTGCCTGACGACAAAAATGTGACGGGCCGCTTGCCTGCTGGCGCTTGATCCACGTCAATGCGGTGTTCGGCCTATCGATTGTTTGTGACCCGGTCCGCGACGGAGGCAGCATCTTGGAGCAGCACGCCGAAGTGCTCAGCGGCGGGGTCTGGCATCAGCAGACTCCGAATTGGCGAGACCTGGCCGCGCTGGTGCTGATCGTTGCCGTCATCCTCCTGATCGGATTGGGGGCGCGGCAAATGCTGGCGCCCTTTCCCGCCGCACAGCAGCCGGAAATTTCGCTCTCGCCAAGCGTTCTACCGAATTACGCGCTGCGGACGACGATGCGGATGCTGGCAGCGCTCGTCGCTTCGCTCCTCTTCACCTTCACCTATGGCACATTGGCGGCCAAGAGCCGCCGCGCCGAGATGGTGCTGATCCCGCTGCTGGACGTCCTCCAATCGGTCCCGGTGCTTGGCTATCTCTCCTTCACCGTCGTCTTCTTCGTCTCATTGTCTCCCAATAGGGCGTTAGGGGTGGAGCTCGCCGCGATTTTTGCGATCTTCACCAGCCAAGCCTGGAATATGACTTTCAGCTTTTTCCAGTCGTTGCGCACCATCCCGTACGATCTTGATGAGGCCAGCCGCGGTTTTCGCTTCTCCGGCTGGCAGCGTTTCTGGCGCCTCGAGGTGCCTTTCGCCATGCCGGGCCTGGTCTGGAACACGATGATGTCGATGTCCGGCGGATGGTTTTTCGTGGTCGCCTCGGAAGCCATTGCCGTCGGCGAGCTGCATGTCGCGCTCCCGGGCATCGGCTCCTACGTCGCGCGCGCGATCGAAGAACGCAACCTTGCGGCGGTCGGCTGGGCGATCCTCGCGATGACCGTCACGATCTTCATCTATGATCAGCTTCTGTTCCGTCCCCTGGTCGCCTGGGCGGACAAGTTTCGTTACGAGCAGACTGCGGCCACTGTCGTGCCACGAAGCTGGATCCTCGATCTTTTCCGGCGGACAAGCCTGCTGCGCACGGCCGGTGAAACGATCGGCGCCACGACACAGGCCGCGGCGCGCGCCCGGCTCTCGGTCCGGTTATTCGCCCGACCGCTCACCGGGTGGAAAGTTCCTTCCCGATTGCTTGACGTCGTTTGGTATGGACTTGTCTTACTCGCCATTGCCTACCTCGGATGGGTGCTCCTTCGATCTGCGGGGACAGAACTGTCATCGACGGATTTGTTGGCAGCGATCGGCAATGGCGGCATCACTTTGCTCCGCGTCGCCATCCTCATCGTCATCGCGACAGTGATCTGGGTCCCGATCGGAGTTGCCGTCGGTCTGCGTCCGCTGCTGGCGGAAAGGGTTCAGCCGGTCGTACAGTTTCTCGCTGCATTCCCGGCGAACCTGCTCTTCCCGGTTGCGGTTTATCTGATCGTTCGGTTCAACCTTTCGCCCCTAATCTGGTTGAGCCCGCTGATGATACTTGGAACGCAATGGTACATCGTGTTCAATGTCATCGCCGGTGCGAGTGCCTTTCCGACCGACTTCAAGGAGGCGGCGGCAACGTTCCGGATCCGCGGCTGGCGTTGGTGGCGCGACGTGATGCTTCCGGGAATTTTCCCGTATTACGTGACCGGCGCAATCACGGCGTCGGGCGGGGCCTGGAACGCGAGCATCGTCTCCGAGGTGGTCAGCTGGGGACCGACCAAGCTCAATGGGTCGGGCTTGGGCGCCTACATCGCGCAAATGACGGAGGCCGGCGATTATCCGCGGATCGCTCTCGGCATCGCGGTCATGTCGGTGCTTGTCGTCGCCACGAACCGCCTGCTGTGGCGGCCGCTCTATGCCTACGCGGAACGCCGAACGCGGCTCGATTGAGTGGGGCGTATTTTGGCCGATGACAAGAGCGCCATCATCGACCTGCGCAAGGTCTGCATGGCTTTCCCGAAACGCTCAGGCGAGCCGCTGCTGGTCTTGGACGACATCAACATTTCGATTCGTGCCGGCGAGTTTCTCGGTCTCCTGGGCCGGTCGGGTTCGGGCAAATCGACGTTGTTGCGGATCGCGGCAGGCCTCATCAGGCCCACTTCCGGCGAAGTCCTCTACCGCGGCGCGCCGCTGACCGAACCCGCCGAAGGCATCGCGGTCGTGTTCCAGACTTTCGCGCTGTTCCCCTGGCTCACGGTGCTTGAAAATGTCGAGGCCGGACTCGATGCGCTCGGCCTGCCGCGCGAAGAGGCCCGGCAACGCGCGCAGGACGCCATCGATCTTATCGGGCTCGATGGATTCCAGTCCGCCTATCCGCGGGAGCTGTCGGGCGGAATGCGTCAACGCGTGGGCTTCGCCAGGGCGACGGCGACCCGGCCCGATTTACTTTTGATGGACGAGCCTTTTTCGGCGCTCGATGTTTTGACTGCTGAGACATTGCGCACGGATTTTCTCGACCTGTGGGTGGAACACCAGCTGCCGACCAAATCGGTGCTCATGGTGACGCACAACATCGAGGAAGCGGTGCTGATGTGCGATCGCCTGGCCGTTCTCTCGTCGAATCCGGCGCGGATCGCCGCGGAGATCCCGGTGACGCTGCCACGTCCGCGCGACCGGCTCGATCAGGAATTCGGCAACGTCGTTGATAATGTCTATGCGGTGCTGACGGCGCGGACGATCGCGACCCTCGGCGCGCTCAAGCAAACGCATGGCGGGTTGGCCCAGCCGTTGCCGCGGGCTTCCGTCAATCGCATGAGCGGATTGATCGAGATCCTGGCGGCGCCGCCCTATAGCGGCCGGGCGGAGCTCGATGTGCTCGCGAGCTCCCTTGCACTGGAAATCGATCATCTCTTCCCCATTGCCGAAGCACTTCACATTTTGGAATTTGCCGAGCTCAAAGACGGTGCTTTGAAGCTTACGACCGCGGGAAATGTCTTCGCGCACAGCAACACCGATGAGCGCAAACGGCTGTTCAGGGAGCATCTGCTCCGGTTCGTGCCGTTAGCTGCGCACATCTGCCGCATCCTTCAAGAGCGAGAGGGGCGCGGGGCGCCGCGAATGAGATTTGACGTGGAACTAGAGGATCATTTGACCCACCGCGATGCGGAGAGGACGCTGCGCGCCGTGACCGCCTGGGGGCGCTATGCCGAGCTATTCGCCTATGACGATAAGACAAGAAGGTTCTCGACGATCGCAAATGCTCAGTAACCGCAATGGCAATCGACCGCTCATGACCGCGCACACATTATCATTTTGCAGCGCGGCACGGCAGTTTGGGAGATCGCGGACAGCCCCTGTCCGCCCGCCTCCGCGATGGATAGGCGTTTTGATCCAGATCAAGGTACCTGCTACTGCAGCGCTGCAAGCTTTATTTCATGCAGTGGGAGCCTATCTCGACCGCGCCGTTCGATCGCGAGCTTGAGCTGGCTGTCTTTGACAGGGACGGCCCTCACGCTCTCGCATTCGCTTGTCGTCGTATTGTCGGCGGATGGATCAGTGCAGAAACCAAACAGCACGTCGACGTGCGCCCCACGCACTGGCGGGAGTGGGATGCAAAGTCTTAGCGCTTCCATTGCTTGGTGTCGGGCATATCGGTCAGCGCCGCCATTTTGGCCTCTTCCTCAGCCAACAGGCGGCCAAGCGTTTCGCGCTTCGTTTGGTCTGTTTCCTTGGCGAGCAGCTTGCGATAATGCTCGATATTCAAACGGGCCACGGCCTTGTCCATGCGGATGCTCCACATGCTCGACAGGCGGTTTGCCTGAATCGAGGGGTCGTCCTCAACAATCCTAGCCAATTTCAACAGGACGGAAAAGAGGGACCAAAGGCCGTATCAGCCTGTATTCCTCCGACTCGGCAGCAGGCGGTTAACTCAGACCGCCTCAGTGAGGTGCACAAGTGCCTGAACGGCCGACCACAATATTTTCCATCGTCCTTGTGCTGCTCGGATTACCGACCTGCTTCGCCAAGGAAAAGGAGTCGAGCGCGCCGGAGGAGGAGGTGCGGCTGCTGCATGTCCTGGAATAGGCCCCGATGGCCGCACGTTCATCACCCGCGAGCGGCCTTACCCATCAGCCCCGCTGGCATGCCTCGCGGATCGTGTCCACGAGCGCATTGCCGAGTAACGGCTTCTCAACAATGGGAATAGCAGCCGTGGCCGCGCGCGCACTCAGCGTGGGATTAGGGTGGCTGATGAGGAGAATCGCCGGCGCCAAAACCTTCTGGTCGCGCAATTTGGCGATCAGCTCCATTCCACTCATGGTCGGCATTCTTTGGTCGATGACGAAGCAGTCGCAGGCACCGAGGTCGCCGTCATGGAGGAGTTCGGCGGCGCTGCAATAGGCGCGTACCGCAAACCCTTCCAATTCCAGTGAGAATTTCAGCGAGCCGCACACCGCCGGATCGTCGTCGACGATCGCGACGACCGGGGGCCGCTCCGTCAACTGGGACTGCGGCTTCATCGCTATCGGTTGCACGCAAATCCTCGCATTCTGCGGTCAATTTTGCCGAAGAATGGAGGCAGACCGACGCCGTCGCATTGATTTGCCTCAATTCGGGGGCGGCAACCGCTCGCTTGCGGTATTTTCGGCATGGCTCGCGTTGTCGACGAATTCGCCCCTATCCGCCTGGCGACGACGAGGTTCTTTCATTGATCCCCATCAACGCGAATGTATTGAAAGCAGCGAGAGTGGCGCCCGCACAAGCGAGCGCAGCATGGGTCAGGTGATATTCCGATGCCCTAAGACGGAAACGGAGTTCGACAGCGGCTTCCAAGCCAAGCCGACCGACATCAAGCTTCTGCCCATTGGCGCAACAATATGTTTGCGCTGCCGGATCTGCGGCGATAGGCATGAGTTCAAATTCGCCGACGCCCGCGTCGACGAGAAGGACTAAGGCCCGACTGATTGGCCACCGAGTCTCCTCACTCAGTTTCCACAATCCCGACGATAAGCGCCATGCGCACGAGATCGGACAGGCTTCCCGCTTGCATCTTGTTCATGAGATTCGCACGATAAATCTCTACGGTGCGCGGGCTGATGCCGAGATCGAAGGCAATCTGCTTGTTGGCCCGGCCGGCCACCAGTCCGCCAAGCACGTCGCGCTCGCGTTTGGAGAGGGCTGCAAGTCTGCCCTCGATCTCCACGCGTCCGGTGCGGCGCTTGGTCTCCCCGTCCTGCTGCCTGAGCGCCGAGCGGACGCTCGCCAACAGCACCTCGTCGTCGAAAGGCTTTTCCAAAAAGTCGCTAGCGCCGATCTTCATCGCTTCAACCGCGAGCGGCACATCGCCGTGACCGGTGATGACGATCACCGGAACGCCGATCTTGAGTTCCTTCAACCGGCGCAGCAGGTCGACCCCGCTCAGGCCGGGCATGCGCACGTCGGTGATGATGCAGCTTGACGCGGTGTCGGGCAGTGCGTCGAGGAAGGCCATTGCCGATGGGTAGGTCTTGACCTCGATTTTGGCCGCCTGCAACAGGAAGGCGAGCGATTGGCGAATCGCTTCGTCGTCGTCGATCACGTGCACGACGGCCTTTTCAGACGGCATCGCCGACTTCCTCCTTGCTGACCGCCAGCAGCGTGAATGAGAACACCGTTCCCGCTCCGGGATTGGGCCGCGTTACGATGGAGCCGCCATGCGCCTCGACGATGGTACGCGAGATCGACAGACCAACGCCCATCCCCTGACGTTTCGTGGTGATGAACGGCTGGAACAGCTGCGCGCTGATCTCGGGCGCGATTCCGGTCCCGGTATCGGCGACGCTGATCTCGACCATATGGTCCGGCGCCGACGCCGTCGAGACGACGAGCTCGCGCTTGGCGGCCTCTTCCATCGCCTCGATGGCGTTGCGCATCAGATTGAGCAGAACCTGTTGAATCTGCACCTTGTCGGCGAGCACGAAATCGGTGCGCGGGTCGAACTCGAAGCGCACGCGCACCCCGCGGTCCTTGGCGCCGACGAGGGCGAGCGCGCTTGCTTCCTCCACGAGCTTCTTCACATCCTCCACCCGCCGCTCGCTCTCGCCCCGCGTAACGAAGTCGCGTAATCGGCGAATGATCTGGCCCGCCCGCAACGCCTGTTCGGCCGCCTTGTCCATAGCCTCGCGCAAAATCGTTGCGTGCTCGTCCGGACTGCCTTCGAGCAGCCGGCGTGATCCCTTCATGTAGTTGGCGATCGCCGACAGCGGCTGATTGAGTTCGTGGGCAAGCGCGGAGGCCATCTCGCCCATTGCGGTCAATCGCGAGACATGGACGAGTTCGGCCTGCAAGTCCTGCAGCCGTGCCTCGGTCTGCTGGCGTTCCGTGAGGTCGCGTATGAAACCGGTGAAGAAGCGTTGATTGCTCGTTCGCATTTCGCCGACGTTGAGCTCAAGGGGAAATGTCGAACCGTCTTTTCGCTCCCCGACGACAACCCGGCCGATGCCGATGATTCTCCGTTCACCAGTAACCAAGTAGCGCTGCATGTAGCCGTCATGACCTTCCCGATAGGGCGACGGCGCCAGCATCTTGACGTTTTTTCCCAAAACCTCCGCGGCGCTATAGCCGAACAGCCGCTCCGCCGCGGCGCTGAACGATTGCATGACCCCGCGTTCGTCGATGACGATCATGGCGTCGGGGATGGTGTCGAGAATTGATTGGAGATGGGCCTCGCGCGCGAGCACCGCCTGCGTGCTCGCGGTGGCGTCGCGACGAGAGCGGTACAAGAGCTCGCCCCGCCACGCCGCACCGACACCCACCAAGGCGAATACAAAAGCATTGATCAGGTCCGCCGGCGACAGCGAGCGAAAGTCGGCGATGAAAAACAGACCAATCAGCAGGCCGAGGACAGTAGCAAAAACGCCGGGTCCCCAGCCGCCGAGGCCCGATCCGATGAGGATTGCCGGCAGGAAGAACAGGTATGCAGCCTGGTCCCCGAGGCTAGATGCCAGCGCCAGGCGAACAGCCAAAGCCAATGCGACGGCTGCCAACGCGATGCCATAATGGCTCATCGCCCTGCGCAACGTAGCCGTGCGCAACCCTGGCATGCGCGCGGAAGATTGGGCATTGAGAACGACGTCATCCATGCCGGTGTCGGTAATCGTCGAGTACCATCGCCCCTTTTGGATGATCGACGAGACCGCGGATCCCTTTTGCCCCCTCCGGGATAACCCTTAGGGGCATTATCTGAATTTTTCGCCTGCCGCGCGACGGTTAGCAATACCCCTCGAAGCTCCCGGAGGTAAAGGGCCATGCTCACACAGACCGCAATCCGCACCGACGCATTCCGCCGCTTTGTGCCGCCCACGCGTAACTCCGCGCCCGCAGCAAGCCATGCTCTCGCCGGCCCGCGTGAGCGCGAACCGCTCGCGCACTCCATGCATCTCATGGGCGCCATCATGTCGTATCCGCGCAATGCGGAAATTTTCGGCGAGAACGAGCCCGCCGACTACCTCTACAAGGTCATCAGCGGTAGCGTACGCACCTACAAAATCCTGAACGACGGCCGCCGCCAGATCGGCGGATTTTATCTGTCCGGCGACATTTTCGGGCTGCAATTCGGCGAGGAGCACAGCTTTTCGGCCGAGGCCATCACCGACGCGAAGGTGCTGGTCATCAAACGCAGTGCGCTTACGGCGCTCGCCGGCCGCAATGCTGTGATTGCCCGCGAGCTTTTCGCCCTCACTGGCCGCGAGCTGCGGCGGGTGCAGGACCGCATTCTGCTGCTTGTCAAGAGCGCGCAGGAGCGCGTCGCCAGCTTCCTATTGGAGATGGCGGACCGCGCGTCGACCGGCAATGTCGTCGAACTGCCGATGTCGCGCCAGGACATCGCGGATTATCTCGGCCTGACCATCGAGACCGTGTCGCGGACGTTGACCTGCCTGGAAAGCACCGCGGCGATCGAGGTGCCGACGTCGCGGCGTATCGTGTTGCGCAACCGTTCCGCGCTGAACCGCCTGAACGGCTGAGCGATATCGGCGAGGATTTTGCCGAACCACCGGATTATTCGATGTAAGAAGGAAATGGCCATGCGCGTCGGTGATGTCATGACGCGGAACGTCATTGCCGTAGCGGCCAATGACCCGGTTCTCAAGGCGGCGCACTTGATGTTGCAGAACAGCATCAGCGGTCTCCCGGTCGTCGACGCGGCAGGCAATCTCGTCGGCATCGTGACGGAAGGAGACTTTCTGCGCCGCGGCGAGATCGGCACCCAGCGCCGGCGGCCAAAGTGGCTCGAGTTTCTCGTCGGGCCCGGACGGCTCGCCACTGAATACGTGCACGCCTCCGGCAGAAAAGTCGATGAAGTCATGACCGCCGATCCCTGCACCGTCACCGAAGACGATTCGCTGGAGACGGTGGTCGAGCTGATGGAACGCCGGCGTATCAAGCGCCTTCCCGTCCTGCGCGACGGCAGGATGATTGGCATCGTCAGTCGCGCCAATCTCATGCACGCTTTGGCAAGCCTCGCCCGCGATTCGCAGGCGCCCACCGGCGACGACGCGGCGATCCGCGACGGCATCCTGAGGGCGCTCTATAAACAGCCCTGGGCGCCGAGCGTCAACGTCGTGGTCAACAACGGCGTTGCGGAATTGTGGGGCACGATCACGGACGAGCGCGAACGTCACGCTTGCGTCGTCACCGCCGAGAATGTCGCCGGCGTCAATGAGGTGCACGATCATCTGGTTTGGGTCGAGCCGATGTCCGGTATGGCGTTTCCGTCGGCCGAGGACGAAGCCAAGCTGCGGACGGAAGCGTCGCAGAACGCCGTTCACTGAACGCGGCACGGAACGAAGCAATCTCCGCGAGCCATTTGCCGACACCGCGACCATCATGCCCCGCACAGCGTTTCAACCGAACAGCCAAAACCAGTTCCGCGCCGTTCTGACGGCTGTTGCGCTCTCGGCTTTGCTGCCATCGCTCGCAAGAAGCGAAGAAGCCCTTTCGCCGGCCGCGCAAAGGGGACTTGTCTTCGTGCGCACCAATTGCGCGAGCTGCCACTCGATCGACAAGGTGAGCGAAAGCCCGCTCAAGGTGGCGCCGCCGTTGCGCACCCTGTACCTGCGCTATCCGGTCGAAAGCCTGCGGGAATCGCTGGCCGAGGGCATCGTCACCGGCCACCCGACGATGGCGCAGTTCCCGCTCGATCCCGGCCAAGTCGCCGATGTCATCGCGTATTTGAAGTCGCTGGAGCGGTGAGTGGTTGATCCTTCCGCTCGTCCCGCGAATCTCCTCCGCTCGTCCCCGCGAAAGCGGGGACTCAGCTTTTTTCCCGCATTCGGTGCTGGATTCCCGCTTTCGCGGGAATGAGCGGAGAAGAATGCGAGGTTGTTCTCCGAAGTCCCTGCCTTTGATCTGTATCAACGCCCGATTCTGGCCGGTTCTGCATCCTCAGCACGTTTCGGCTGATCGGCTTTCGCGGGAAAAGATCCATGGCGCAATCGCACGCACAAGCGAAATACATGACTTTCGGCGAAGGCGGCCTGGCCGTCGCTTTTGCCGTCCTGGCGATGCTTTCGATCGTGATTGCGGCCAAGGCCTACACGCCTGAATATGCCTTCCACGCCTATCTCTTCGCTGCGGCGAGCGTGGCCGCGGTGTTTGCCATCGTCAATCGCTATTTCGAGCGCGGCGATCAAGCGCCGCCGCTCATGATCGACGGCAAGCCGAACTACAATATGGGGCCGGTCAAGCTGGCAACGATCTTGGCGGTGTTCTGGGGCATCGCCGGGTTCACGGTCGGCCTGTGGATCGCGCTCGAACTCGCATTTCCGGCGTTCAATTTCGACCTCTCCTACATTTCGTTCGGACGGCTGCGCCCGCTGCACACCTCGGCCGTCATCTTCGCCTTCGGCGGCAACGTTTTGATCGCCACGTCCTTCTATGTCGTCCAGCGCACCTGCCGGGCGCGGCTGGTCGGCGATCTCGCGCCCTGGTTCGTGGTGCTCGGCTACAACTTCTTCATCCTCATCGCCGGCACCGGCTATCTCCTCGGCATCACGCAATCCAAGGAATATGCCGAGCCGGAATGGTATGCCGACCTTTGGCTCACCATCGTGTGGGTGGTGTATCTGCTCGTTTATCTCGGCACCCTCATGCGGCGCACCGAGCCGCACATCTATGTCGCCAACTGGTTCTATCTCGCCTTCATTCTCACCATCGCCGTCCTCCACATCGGCAACAACGCCGCCGTTCCGGTCTCGATGTTCTCGCCGAAATCCTACATCGTCTGGTCCGGCGTGCAGGATGCCATGGTGCAATGGTGGTACGGCCACAACGCGGTGGGCTTCTTCCTCACCGCCGGCTTCCTCGGCATCATGTATTACTTCATCCCCAAGCGTGCCGAGCGGCCGGTCTACAGCTACCGCCTCTCGATCGTCCACTTCTGGTCGCTGATCTTTCTCTACATCTGGGCCGGCCCGCATCACCTGCACTACACGGCGCTGCCGGATTGGACGCAGACGCTCGGCATGACCTTCTCGATCATGCTGTGGATGCCGTCCTGGGGCGGCATGATCAACGGGATCATGACGCTGTCGGGCGCGTGGGACAAGCTGCGCACCGATCCCGTGCTGCGCATGATGGTGCTCTCCGTCGCCTTCTACGGCATGTCCACCTTCGAGGGGCCGGTGATGTCGGTGAAGTCCGTCAACTCGCTGTCGCACTACACCGATTGGACCATCGGCCACGTTCATTCCGGCGCGCTCGGCTGGGTCGGCTTCATCTCCTTCGGCGCGATCTATTGCCTCGTGCCCTGGCTGTGGAATCGCCCGCTCTATTCGCTCCGGCTCGTCAGCTGGCACTTCTGGATCGCCACGATCGGCATCGTCGTCTACGTCACGTCGATGTGGGTGTCGGGCATTCTCCAGGGACTGATGTGGCGCGCCTACACCAATCTCGGCTTCCTCGAATATTCCTTCATCGAGACTGTCGAGGCCATGCATCCGTTCTACGTGATCCGCGCGATCGGCGGCGCTTTGTTCCTCGTCGGCGCGCTGATCATGGCCTTCAACGTGTGGCGGACGATCTATCCGCGTGAACAGCTCGCTGCTGCCGCGAGCATGGCCCCGGCCGAGTAGGAGGATCGCCGATGTCAACTTCTACGTCGCTATGGCAGAGACACTGGCTCTTCGAGCGCAACTCGATCCTGCTGCTGATCGGGATATTGATCGTGATCGCGATCGGCGGCCTGGTGGAGGTCGTGCCGCTGTTCTATTTGCGCAGCACGATCGAGACGGCCGCCGGCGTGCGGCCCTACACGCCGCTCGAGCTCGCCGGCCGCAACATCTACGTGCGCGAGGGCTGCTACCTCTGCCATTCGCAGATGATCCGGCCGCTGCGCGACGAGGTCGAGCGCTACGGCCATTATTCGCTCGCCGCCGAGAGCATGTACGACCGCCCGTTCCAATGGGGCTCGAAGCGCATCGGGCCGGACCTCGCTCGCGTCGGCGGCAAATATTCCGACGATTGGCACCGCGACCATCTGCGAGACCCGCGCTCGGTGGTCCCCGGCTCGGTCATGCCGGGCTATCCGTGGCTGTTCTCGACCGATCTCGATTTCAGCCACATCGCCGAGGACATGAAGGTGCAGGCGACGCTTGGCGTGCCCTATTCGGACGAGATGATCGCCAACGCGCTCGCCGACGTGCGCACGCAAACGACGACGGATGCTCCGGACGCCGCCGTGCTCGCGCACCGCTATCCCAAGGCGCAGGCGCGTGATTTCGACGGCAATCCGGCCCGCATCACCGAGGCCGACGCGCTGATCGCGTACCTGCAGATGATGGGAACGCTGGTCGACTTCAAGCTCTACGACGACAAAGCCAACATTCGCTGAGGAGAGAATCGTGTCGACCTATCAGTTCTTCGCACAGCTCGCCCAGACCTGGGGGCTCATCTACTTCCTCGTGCTGTTCGTCGCGGTGCTGATCTACGCGCTGTGGCCGTCGCGCCAGAAAGAGTTCGACGAATCCGCGCGCGTGCCGCTGCGGGAGGACTGATAAATGGCTGGTCAAAAAAAACACGATCCCCAGCCGCCGGCGAAGATCGGCACGACGGGCCATGAATGGGACGGCATTCACGAGCTGAATACGCCGCTGCCGCGCTGGTGGTTGTGGCTGTTCTACGCGACGATCATCTGGGCCATCGGCTACTGGATCGTCTATCCGGCCTGGCCGCTCGTGTCCTCCTACACCAACGGCCTGCTCAACTGGCACGCGCGGAGCGCCGTCGTGACCGAACTCGCCGCGCTACAGGCGCAACGCGGCCCGATGATGACGCGGCTCGCCTCGGCCTCGCTGCAAGAGATCGAGTCGACGCCGGCGCTGCTCGATTTCGCCCGCTCGCTTGGCCGCCCCGCTTTTGCCGACAATTGCGCGCCATGCCATGGCGCAGGCGGCGGCGGCGCCAAGGGCTATCCTAATCTGGTCGACAACGATTGGCTCTGGGGCGGCACGCTCGACGAGATCGCGCAGACGATCCGGCATGGCGTTCGCGCCGGAGACGATGCGGGCCATCAGGGCTCGATGCCGGCCTTCGGCCGCGACGGCATCCTCAAGCCGAACGAAGTCTCCACGGTCGCCGATTACGTCCGCTCGTTGTCCGGCCTTAAGACCGAGCCCGGCGCCGACCTCGCGCGCGGAGCCAAAATTTTCGCCGACAATTGCGCCGTCTGTCACGGCCCGCAGGGCAAGGGCAATCGCGAAGTCGGCGCGCCGAACCTGACCGACCAGATCTGGCTCTACGGACCGGACAAGAAGACTACCATGGAAGGAATCTCGAACGGTCGCGGCGGCGTCATGCCGGCCTGGGGCTCCAAGCTCGACGACGTCACCATCAAGGCGCTCGCGGTCTATGTGCACACGTTTGGCGGCGGAGAATAACGGATGTGCCCGGGCGATATCGCGCTCGCCATGCAGGGAACGGCCGCGTCAGCGCCGGCGCCGCCGCTCGCCGAACTCATCGCGGATGCGCAGCGGACGTCGCTCCATACCGGCACTCCCGAATCCGACGAGCCGGATGATGAAACGCCGCTCTATGCACCGCGGAATAAAATCTACCCGCAGCACGTGACCGGCACGTTCCGGCGCGTGAAATGGGCGTTGCTGTTCGTCACGCTCGGCATCTATTACCTGCTGCCGTTCGTGCGCTGGGATCGCGGGCCGAACGCGCCGAGCCAGGCGGTTCTGATCGATTTCCCGGGCCGGCGCTTCTATTTCTTCTTCATCGAGATCTGGCCGCAGGAGGTGTACTACGTCACCGGCCTGCTCATCCTCGCGGCGATGGCGCTGTTCCTGATGAACGCCATCGCCGGGCGGGTATGGTGCGGCTATCTCTGCCCGCAGACGGTGTGGACCGACCTCTTCCAAACCATCGAACGCTGGACCGAGGGCGACCGGCGCGAACATTTGCGGCGCGACGCCCAGCCATGGACGCTCGATCGCCTGGCGCGGGCGGGAACAAAACATTTCCTCTGGCTGATGATCGCGTGGTGGACCGGCGGCGCCTGGATCCTTTATTTCGCCGACGCGCCGACCATCGTCCGCGACCTCGCGACGTTTCAGGCGCCGCCGATCGCCTATGTCTTCATCGGGCTGCTGACGTTCACGACCTATGCGCTCGCCGGATGGATGCGCGAGCAGGTCTGCGTCTACATGTGTCCCTGGCCGCGCATCCAGGCGGCGTTGACCGACGAATACGCCCTCAACGTCACCTATCGCTACGACCGTGGCGAACCGCGTGAGTCGCTGAAAAAAGCCACTTCACTGCACCAACACGGCCTTCCCGCGGGCGACTGTATCGATTGCCTGCAATGCGTGCACGTCTGCCCGACTGGCGTCGACATCCGCAACGGTCCCGATCTCGGCTGCATCCAGTGCGGGCTATGCATCGACGCCTGCGATGCCGTGATGGAAAAAATCGGCCGGCCCTCGCGTCTCATCGCCTACGACACCGACGTCAACATCAAGCGTCGGCAAGAGGGACAAAAGCCGTTCTACCGCATCGTGCGCACGCGCACGGTGCTCTACGCGGTCATCATCGCCGTTGTCGGCGCGTTGATGACGTATACGTTCGCGACGCGGCGCAACGATGCCGTCAGCGTCATCCACGACCGTAACCCGCTGTTCGTGCGTCTTTCCGACGGCTCGCTGCGCAACGCCTTCGCCGTTCGCATCCTCAACAAGACTCTCGAGACACAAAGCTTCGTGCTCAAGGTCTCCGGACTTGCCGACGCCGATGTCGAGGTCATTGGCAGCGCGGCGCGTTCGGGCGGCGACCCGGTCATCGAGGTCGGCCCGGATCAATCGCGCGAGGTGCGCGTTCTGGTTACGGAGCACCAGCGGCTGGCACCGCAGGCATCGGTCCCTCTCACCTTCACCATCGTCCCCGCGACTGGCGGGACGATGGTAAGCGCCGGCGACCATTTCTTCGGACCGTGAGGTAGCAGCATGTCGAACCAACATATCGCGCGCGGCAGCCGGCAGCGGGAACTGACCGGGCGGATGGTGCTCGTCGGCCTCCTCGCCTTTTTCGGCGTCGTTTTCGGCGCGAACGGCGTGTTGGTCCACAAAGCGCTCTCGACGTTCGGCGGCGTCGAGACGGATAGTTCCTACCGGGCCGGACAGTTGTTCGAGCGCGAGGTCGCCATGGCCAAGGCGCAGGACGCGCAGCATTGGCAGGTCGACGCCAAGGTGACGCCCGCCGCCGACGGCACCGCCTTCCTCGACATCGTCGCGCGCGACGCGGCTGGCTTGCCTCTGACCGGCATGGACGTGACCATAACGTTCGAGCGTCCGACCGACCGGCGGCTCGATCGCCCCGTCGCCGTCAACGAGGACAGGCCCGGCCATTTCCGCGGCGGCGCAGAAAAAATATCCGCCGGCCAATGGGACCTCGTCATCGAACTGTCGCGCCAAGGCGAGCGGCAATTCCGCTCCAAGAATCGCATCGTCTTGCGGTGAGGAGCGGAGATGGCCGAAACGCTCGATCTTTCGATGTTCGTGGAGCGCGGCGAGGAGGGCGCCTCGCATATGACGCTCGCCGTCGAAGGCGTCGGTTGCGCCGGCTGCATCCGCAAGATCGAGAGCGGGCTGACGAAACTGCCGGGCGTCATCGACGCGCGATTGAACTTCACCCAGCGCCGCCTCGCCGTCGATTGGCGCGGCGATGAGATCGACGCCGCACGGATCATCGCGGCGCTGGAAGGGATCGGCTATCACGCCCATCCGTTCGCGCCGGAACGCGTCGAAGCTGACGAGGACGCGCAAGCCAAGTGGCTCCTAAAATGTCTCGCCGTCGCCGGCTTTGCCGCGATGAACGTGATGTTGCTGTCGATCTCGGTGTGGGCCGGCAACGTCTCCGACATGACGCAGGAGACGCGCGACCTGTTTCATTGGCTCTCGGCGCTGATCGCGCTGCCGGCCGCCGCCTATGCCGGCCAGCCGTTCTTTCAAAGCGCGCTGCGGGCGTTGCGCGCCCGCCAACTCAACATGGACGTGCCGATTTCGCTCGGCGTCACGCTGGCGCTCGGACTCTCCGTGTACGAGACCGCGACGCATGCCGCGCATGCCTATTTCGATTCCGCGATCATGCTGCTGTTCTTTCTGCTCTGCGGCCGCTACCTCGATTTGGCGATGCGCCGCAAGACGCGCGTGTTCGCGGGCAATCTCGCCAGCTTGAAGGCGGAGTTCGCACACCGGCTCGAGGCAAGCGGCGAACTCACCCAGGTGCCGGTCGCCGCGTTACATCCTGGCGACACTGTGCTGGTGCGGCCCGGCGAGCGCATCCCCGCCGACGGCACCCTGATCAGCGGCTCCTCCGAGATCGACGAAAGCCTGGTGACGGGGGAGACGCTCCCCCGCGCCGTCGGTGCCGGAGTGACCCTCTACGCCGGCAGCATCAACGTCTCCGGTGCGCTGACGCTGCGAGTGACCGCTGCCGGCGCCGGCACTCTGGTCGAGGAGGTGGAGCGGCTCCTGGACAAGGCGATTGCGGCGAAGTCGCAGACCGTGCGATTGGCCGATCGCGCCGCGCAGTTTTATGCGCCGGTCGTGCATGCGACGGCGGCGCTCACTGCGGTCGGCTGGCTGATCGCCGGAGCCTCCGTTCACGATGCCATCGTCATCGCCATTGCCGTCCTCATCATCACCTGCCCGTGCGCGATTGCGCTCGCCATTCCCGCGGTGCAAGTGGTCGCCGCGGGCCGTTTGTTCCGCTCCGGAATCATTCTCAACGGCGGCGACGCGATCGAGCGGCTGGCGGAGGCGGACACCATTGTCTTCGACAAGACCGGGACCTTGACGCTGCCCGATCCGAGCGTCGACGAGGCCACCGACATCGACCCGGAAATGCTCGAACGGGCGGCGCGGCTCGCGCTGTCGAGCCGCCATCCGCTCGCGGCCGCGCTGGCGCGGGAGGCGCGCGAGCGCGTTCCCTATCCCGGCGCTGTCGAGGAACCGGGACAAGGCGTCCGCGCGCGCGTCGACGGCGCGGAAGCGCGCCTCGGCAGCGCAAAATTCTGCAGCGTTGCCGAGAAAGAGCGGCCGGCCGCGGCGCGCGACGGTGATGCCTCCTTCATCACCTTCGCCCACGCCGGAAAAACCGCAACCATCGCCATCCGCCAGACCTTGCGGCCCGACGCCGTCGCCGTGACGCGCTCGCTCATGCGGCGCGGCCTGCGTCTCATCGTGCTCTCGGGCGACCGGGCGGCCGCCGTCGCGCCGGTGGCGCAAAAACTCGGCATCAGCGACTGGCGCGCCGGCTTGACGCCGACGGAAAAGATCGCGGCCATCGAAGCGTTGAAATCGCAGGGCTGCCGCGTCCTCATGGTCGGCGACGGATTGAACGACGCGCCCGCGCTTGCCGCCGCCCATGTCTCGCTGTCGCCGATCACCGCCGCCCACTTGACGCAGGCGCACGCCGACGCGCTGTTCCTCGGCGAAAATTTGGCGCCGGTGCTGCGCGCCATTGTCGTGGCGCGACGGGCGCGTTCGTTGATGAAACAAAACCTCGCGCTCGCGGCGATCTACAACGCGTTGGCCGTGCCCATCGCCATCGCCGGCCTGGTCACGCCGCTGATCGCGGCCGTCGCCATGTCGGGCTCCTCGCTCCTGGTCACCCTCAACGCATTACGCGCGCGGATCGAATTTCCATCGGATCGAGCCGCCGCCCTATCCGCTCGTCCCCGCGAAAGCGGGAACCCAGAACACGCCACCGCAGAAAAAACGAGCCAATCTGGATTCCCGCTGGAGTTCAGCCCCGACCTGATCGGAAGCGGGATTGAGCGGAAGAAGCTCTAGCCTGAGACTCGGCCCATGAACGTGCTCCTCTACCTCGTTCCCATGGCCTTGCTGCTCGGCCTCACTGGGCTCGTCGCCTTCCTGTGGTCGCTCAAAAGCGGCCAATACGACGACCTCGACGGCGCCGCCGTCCGCATCCTGCCCGACGATGACATCGAGGATTAGGACGACCTTAAGGCGGGCTTCTTGCGCAAGGCCTTCACGTCGGCGGCAATAGCTTCTTCCTCGGCGCGATAATCCTCAGGCCGGATCGGCTTGCGGCGCCGAACGTGTTTCACCGCACGCTCGATCCTCTGCCAAGCGCGCTTGCGCTCGACGACAGCAACGGGCTTCAGCAACACCCCGTCGTCGACGATCTGTGCTTCGAGATAATCGCCCTCGTGGACGTTGAGCGCCCGCCGCACGTCTGCAGGGAGCGTAAGTTGCGCCAATCGGCGCACTCGCATCAGGGCCATGAACACCTCCTCCGAGCCGCATCCGGTGCTGCGAAACTACGAGTTTCGGATATTCATAATGCGCGTATTGCGACACGGTATCAAAATCTACCGCTTAGCCGCTGAGCGACAGCCGCACCACCAGTACGTCCGCCTCCTGCGGATCGCTGGTGATCTCGAATTTCAGCTCCCTGCACATTTTCAGCATCGTGGTATTTTCCCGGAGGACTTGGCCTTCGATGGAGCGGATGCCTTCCGTGCGCGCGTATTCGATGATCATCTGCATCAACAGCCAGCCGAGGCCGCGGCTCTTGAGATCGGAGCGGACGAGGACGGCGTATTCGCCGCAATCGTAATTGGCGTCGGCGTGCAGGCGCACGACGCCGAGCATTTCGCCGGTCGCCTCCTTGAGGGCGATGAAGGCCATGGCCCGCGCGTAATCGATCTGCGTGAAGCGGGCAATGAAGGCGTGGCTGAAGCTCTTTACGGGGGCGAAGAAGCGCAGGCGCAAATCCTCGCGCGACACCGCCGCAAAGAACGGCCCATAGAGCGGCTCGTCTTCCGGCCGAACCGGGCGCACGAAAACGGGCGTTCCGTCCGGCAGCCGCACGTGCCGCTCCCACTCCGTGGGATACGGCCTGATGGCGAAACGCGGGTTGCCTGAAGATGCCCGACGCAGCTTCTCGACCGGGGCGACCGACACCCGCGCGTCGACGGCGATGACGCCGGTCTGGTCGGCAAGAACGGGATTGAGATCGATCTCGCGAATTTTCGGGAAATCGGCCACCAGCTGCGCCAGCTTGACCAGGAGGAGTTCAACGGCACGTTCGTCGGCGGCGGGGACATTGCGGTAAGCCTTGAGGGTGCGGGAGACCCGGGTGCGCGCGATAAGGCCGCGGGCGAGTTCGAGATCGAGCGGCGGCAACGCCAGCGCCTTGTCGTCGATCACTTCGACCGCGGTGCCGCCCTGCCCGAACACAATCACCGGGCCGAACGTCGGATCGTCGGCAACGCCGACGATGAGCTCCCGCGCCTTGGGACGCAGGATCATGGGAAAGACGGTAACGCCGGTGATGCGCGCGCCGGGCTTCGCCGCCCGCGCCCTGCTTAGAATTTCCGCGGCGGCCTCGTGCACGGTGCGCTCATTGGTGAGATTGAGCCGCACCCCGCCGACTTCCGACTTGTGCACGATGTCGGGTGATAAAATCTTGATGACGACCGCGGTCCCTTCGGCCAAATAGGGCCTTGCCGCCGCGACGGCTTCATCGGCATTGCGCGCAAGATGAGCCGGCGTGATGGAAATTCCATAAGCTGAGAAAACGCGCGTCATCTCGACCGGGTCGAGCCAAGTTCGATTTTCGCGCAACACTCCTTCGATGACCGGCCGCACCGCAGCAACATCCGGCGCAAAATGCTGCGGCAGATTTGGCGGTGTCGCCATCAGCAAGTCGCGTAATTCCTGGTAATGTACCAGATGCATGAAGCCGTAGATCGCGGTCGACTCAGTCGCGTAATTGGGGATGCCGGCCGCCTCGAACGCTTCCGCTGCCGGACCGCTTTCGCTTTCGCCGACCCACATCGCGAATACCGGCTTGGCCGAGAGGCGTTTTTTGCGATGCCGCTCGGTCACGGCAATGACTGATTTCGCTGCATCGGCCGCCGATGCAAGCGCCGTCGGCACGTTCATGACCAGGACAGCATCATTCTCGTCGTCGTCGAGCAGGTGCTCAAGCGCGACGGCATACCTTGCGTCGTCGGCATCGCCGGCAATGTCGACAGGATTGGCGCGCGACCAGATCGGCGGCAACGCCGCATCGAGCTTGCGCATCGCCTCCGACGAAATGCGGGCAAGTTCGCCGCCAAGATCCGCCAGACGATCCACGGCGAGCACGCCGACACCGCCGCCGTTGGTCAGTATGGCCAGCCGTTTGCCGGAAAGAGCGGTCAAATGACCAAGAGTTTCGGCGGCAGCGAACAGCTCGTCGAGATCGAGGACGCGCAAGAGACCCGCGCGACGGAACGCGGCGTCATAGACCGCATCCGCGCCGGCAAGCGCGCCGGTATGCGTCAGCGCCGCTTTTGCGCCCAGCGCGTGACGTCCGGATTTGACCACAAGCACCGGCTTTACCCGGGCTGCAGCCCGCGCCGCCGACATGAACTTGCGCGCGTCCCTGATCGATTCGATATACAGAACAATGGCGCGCGTCCCGCGATCCATGGCGAAGAAGTCGAGAAGATCGGCAAAATCGACGTCGATGCTGTCGCCGATGGAGACGACGGCGGAAAATCCAACTCCCCGGACCGACGCCCATTCCACCAATGCCGTCGCAATAGCGCCGGATTGCGAGATGAGGGCGAGGTCGCCCGGCGGCGGCGACGAGGCGGCAAAGCTCGCATTGAGTTTGACGCGCGGCACCAACACCCCCAGACAATTGGGGCCGACGAGGCGTAGTCCCGCCGCCCGGGCGTTTTTCTCGCAGAGATCGGCAAGCGAGCCGGGCCCGTGGCCAAGTCCCGCCGTGATGATGATGCCGACCGCGGTGCCTTTCTCCCCGGCCGCGGCAACAATCGACGGAACAGAAGGAGGCGGCGCCGCGATCACTACGACGTCGGGCACATCAGGCAGAGCATCGTAGGATTTGACCGCTCGAACTCCCTCGATCGTGTCGTATTGAGGATTGACCAGATGAACCGTGCCGGCAAAACCAACACGAGAAAGGTTCATGAGGACGGCACGACCTGGTGATGTTTTGCGCGGACTCGCGCCGACGACAGCGACAGATCGTGGCGCGAATAACTTGTCGAGACGATAGGTTGACATTGATTCGCCAATCTCAAGGGGCGCCGCTTCTTCTCGTTATTCCAGCGACCCTATCAGATTCATTCCCCTTTGCAGTTAGGACAGCCCGCTGCTTTGCAGGAAGATGCTTGACGAATTCACACCCCCATGAATTGACAAGCATGAACCGGCAATGGTCAATTTAGAGTTGGAACGTTAGAACGATGACGAAACCAATGAACAAACCGGTCATGACCCAATTGCCCCACGTGCTCAAGCGTATCCGCCTGGAGCTGGCGCGCTCGAAAGAGTTCCCCAACGGCTCGGCGACACATGGCTATGAGTTCGTCGCCCCGCTTGATGCCAACGGCCACATCGACCCGGCGCTCTGGCGCCGGTATCGTGAGCATTGCGGTGTGCGTCGGTTCTGGGGTGACGACGAGGAGGTCGGTCATTTGCTGCACAAACCCGGTGGTCCGGAGCACGCGCAGTGGGTCTTCGATTACGCCGGCAAGGCGGAATATGACGACGAGTCCGGCTATCGGTTCGGCGCCCATTCTTTTCGCGCCGGCGACTACGTTTCGATCCGCGACGAGGGCGGCGAGATGCACACGTTTCGCGTAGCTGCGGTCACGTCCGCAACGTGATCCGGGCTGAGGCGACGCGGCTAGATGTGTGCCGCCTTTCGGCGTCGCGGGCGTGGTGTCTCGGCCGCGCACTGGGCGGCCGAGAGCTTTCTCTACTGATCGCGGCTAGTTGTAAGTCTTCTTGCACTCCGGCACTTCGCGACCGGGGAGGCCGATCCTGTCGAAGACCTCCTTGGAGAAGCCGAGCCGCTGTTGCACGTTGGGCACGACCTTCACCACCTTGCCGACAAGGTCGCCCTTGTCGTCTTTGACGACCTCGGTGACGAAATTCGTGCCGACAGCCTGGCGATTCTCATCGAGCGTGATTTTTCCGTTCGGAGCGTCGAGCACGATGTTCTTTAGCGCCTCGCGGAACTTCTTGTTGCCGTCGCTGAGCTCGCCATTGACCTGGTCGAGCGCCTTGAACACGGCGTCGGCCGAGTTGTAGTAGTTGATGCCGAGCAGTGACGGACTGGCGAAAGCATTTTTGAAAAAGCCTTCTTTCGGCATTTCCTGGTAGGCTTTTACGAACGCCTGCCATTTCGGATTCGGGTCGGCGTCGGCCATGCCGCTCGCCGCGATGGTGCCGATCAGAAGATCTTTCGCTTTGCCCTTCGATGACAGCACGGTCTGGTCGACCATGATTGAGCCGCCGAGAAGGTGGGCGTGGCCGCCGGCCTGCTGGTACTGGTTGAGGAAGTTCACGGCATCGGCGCCGCCGAGGCCGAGATAGATGGCGTCAACGTCATCGGGCAGCGCTGCGATGGTGGAGGCGAAGTCCTTGGTGCCAAGCGGCACCCAGAATCGCTTGCTGACCTGACCGCCGGCCTGGCAATACTCGAGCACTAGGCCGAACACCTGGGTATAGACAAACGAGTAGTCCTCGCCGACCGTGGCGATCTTCTTGTAATGCTTGACATTGTACGCGTAGTCGCCAAGCCCCGCGTGCCACTGCGCGCCGTCCAGGTTGAAGCGGTAGAACGTGGGCGACGGAGTGACATAGGTCGTCTCCAGCGCACCGGACCCGGCGTTGATGACCGTGATCTGCGGCTGGGTCTTCGAATAATCTCGTATCGCGATGCCTTCCGAGCCCGAAAGCGGGGAAATCAAGACATCGACTTTGTCTTGCTCGACAAGCTTCTTGGCGGCGCGTACCGCCGAATCCGGACTCGCGTCCGTGGAACCGACGATGGTCTCAATTTCCTTGCCGCCCGCCTTTCCATTATGCGCCTTCACCGCGAGTTCATAGCCGCGCATGCCGTCTTCGCCGAGAACGGTGTATGTGCCTTCGAGCGGCGCGGTGACGCCGATCTTGAGTTTGTCGGCGGCGTTAGCCGACCCGGTGCCGACGAGCGCGGCGAAACCGGCCGCGACCGCAATTCCAAAGCCATTGCGCATGAGGTTCCCTCCTGTGTCCGAGCGCCGTATAGACGGTGTCGTTTTTGCCGGCTGAATGCGCTTGCGCGTTATTACGGAGACGCGACCGTCGCCCCGTGCCCAGCCGACTATAAATCATCGTAGCAGTGGGCGGCCCGGGGCCACAAGCCCGACCCCGGTCGCAGCGCATTGCGCCACCGTGTCTGCCAGTCTGATTCTTTGATACCGCGGGGTCGATCGCCATGGTCGACCACCCACGGCCATCGGCGAGCACCCACTTGTCAACGACGCGCCGCCGGCGTTTAATCTGGCAAACAAACAATAATGTGCGTGTTGGGAGTCAGTCGATGAGTATCGCTTTGGCGGTCTGTCATGGCGCGTTCGGCCGCGTAACCGTCTACCGGCTCGACAAGCCGATGCGCACCCATGCCCATCGCGAAGGCCATTTGACCTTTCAGCTCGGCGGCCCACCGGCGGTCGTGACCATTTCGGATGTTCCCCATTTGGTTGATGAAGCTGCGGGCGTCGCGATCAACCCTTGGCAGCCGCATTCCTTTCAGCCTTGTTCGGGGGACAAACCCTCGGTTTTTCTGGTCGCCTACATCTGTGATCGCTGGCTCGACCGGGATCAGGAGGGCCGTGGCAGCCTTCGTTTTGGTGCCAATGGGATTAAAGTCGGCACGACCATTCGCTCGATCTGCGCCAGTCTGGCGCACACCCTGGTGACGAACGCGAGTTATCGACTGGTGAATCGCTATTTGAATCAGCTCTTTGACGCGAGTTTCGACGAATCCTGGAAGAGCGGCGGGCGAACCAAGCTGGCGCCGCGGCCGCAGGCGCCAATCGACTTTCGCGTTCGCAAATCGCTGCGCATTTTGGACGACGGCATTACCGAGGGCATCGAACTCGATACGGTGGCGCGCGATGCCGGCCTGTCGCGCCCGCATTTCTTCAAGCTGTTCCGCGAGAACACCGGCGTGACACCCGCGCTCTATGCCAACACGATGCGCGTCGAGCGAGCGCTCGATCGGTTGATGGGCTCGCAGACCTCAATCACCGATATCGGCTACGAACTCGGCTTTTCGTCACAGAGTCATTTCACCCATTTCTTTTCCGCAAATGTAGGGATCGCGCCTACGCAATATCGAACCATCGCCCGGGTTGTGAGCGAATAAGCCGCTATCCCGAAAGGGAGATCGGCCAGGAGCCCGATCGTAGTCCGGTTCAAACGAACGGACTGCGGTCTATGCAAAAACGCGAAAATCAGACTAGCGAGCATGCCTCGAGACTTCGGTTTGGGTAGTTTCAGGCAAAAGTGGAGGGGAGGTAGGTGGCCACGACTTTGGGCGATGACGGCGGAGTCCAGGTGTCGGCGCGCGGCGATGCGCTTGGCCGGTGGGTCGGGCGTCACCCCGTCGCCGCACTTGTCATTGCCGTTGCGATCATCGTTGTGCTCTGGCTTGTCCTGGCACCGTGGCCGGCGGGATTCGAGGACGTGTTCGGGAAGAAGCGCCTTTTCATCAACGCGCTCTTCAACGGAATCACGCTCGGGGGCCTCTATTTTCTCGTCGCCGCCGGCTTCACGCTGATCTTCGGCCTGATGCGCAACGTCAACCTGGCGCACGGCTCGCTCTATCTGTTCGGCGGTTATATGGGCTACGAGGCCGGCCAGTGGACCGGCTCGTGGCTCTTTGGCTACGTCGTGGCGTTTGTTTGCTGCGCGATCGTCGGCGTCGCCATGCAGGTCTTGATCTTCCGGCGGATGGAGGGCGAGGACCTGCGGCAAACGTTGGTCACGCTCGGCCTCTCCATCGTTTTCTCCGACCTTATGGTCTGGGTCTGGGGCGGGAACGCCATCCAGATCGATACGCCGGACTATTTGGCAGGCCCGATCCCGACTCCCATCGTCGTTGCCGTCAAATCGAGCGGCGATGTGGTCTTTCTTCAATATCCGCGGGTGCGGCTCGTCATTTTCGCCGCCGCGGTCCTCATCGGTATCGGGATGTGGCTTGCCCTTCATCGCACGCGGATTGGCGTGATGATCCGCGCCGGGGTCGACGATCGCGACATGCTGTCGGTCCTCGGATACCGGGTTCAGCTGCTCTTTGTCCTTGTTTTCGCGTTCGGCGCCGGCCTTGCGGGAATGGCGGGCATCGTCGGCGGAACTTTTACATCGATTTCGCTCGGCGAGGATGTGCACTTCCTGCTGGCGTCGCTGCAGGTGGTCATCGTCGGCGGCATGGGTTCGATACCGGGCGCGGCGCTTGGCGCCCTCATCATCGGCTGCTCCGAACAATTCGGCCAAGTTTACTTCCAGAATTACGCGACCATGTTGACCTTTGTGATCATGGTCATCGTGCTGGCTATTCGTCCGCAGGGACTGCTGGGAAAACGCTGAATGGCGCTCGCACAGACCACGCAATCCGGCCCCGTCGGCCTTGGCAGCGCGCAACGCAGCGCCTCATCGCAATGGGCGTCCCGGCACGCACCGATCCTGCTGCTCGGCCTGGTCCTCGTCCTTCTCCCCGCGATCGGCAACGATTTCATCCTCGTCCAGGTCGTCGGCTGGGCGATGATCCTCGGCATCATCGCGCTGTCGCTGATGTTCCTCGCCGGCTATGGCGGCATGGTCAGCCTGGCGCAAATGACCGTTGCCGGCGTCAGTGGCTACATGATCACGGTGCTGGGAGCGAGTTCGCTTCCCACGATTAGCCTGTTCTGGCCGTGGTGGGTGGCGGCGCCGCTGGCAATCGTGATCGCCGTTGCATTCGGAACGCTCGCCGGCGCGCTCTCCGCCCGAACCGAAGGCATCTATACGCTCATGATCACGCTGGCGATCGCCGCGGCCTTTTTCTACCTGACTCTGCAGAACTGGTCGATTTTTAACGGTTTCGCCGGGTTCACCACGATTCCGGCGCCGATCGCCTTCGGCGTCAACTGGAAGCACCCGCTCCCGCTTTATTACCTGATCCTGTTTTTCGCTGCCCTCAGTTACGCTGCCGTCGTCTACGTCTCCCGCGCGCCGTTCGGCCTCGCGCTGCAAGGCGTGCGCGACAATCCGCGCCGCATGGAGGCCATCGGCTACAACGTCACCGCTCACCGCGTCGCTGCCTGGGCCTTCGCGGCGCTCCTCGCCGCGGTCGGCGGAATTCTGATGGTGTGGCTCAACAATCAGATTTCCCCCGGCTCGGCGGGTATCGAGGCGACGATAGATCTTCTGGTCATCGCGGTCGTCGGCGGACTGGGGCATCCGATCGGCGCCTTCGTCGGCGCGATCATCTACGTGATTTTGCGCACGTTCGCCCTCGACGCGCTGGTCGCAGTCGGTCTCGACGGGCGACGTTTTCAGACCCTTATTGGTCTCGGCTTCCTCATCACCGTCCTGTTTTCACCCGATGGAGTGATCGGTCTTTGGCGGCGATGGTCAGCGCGGGCGCTCGCTCCCGGCGGGAGGAACGGCCGGTGAGCGCGATCGCCGAACGGATGGCTGCGGCCGGCACCGGCCATGCAATCGCCGAGCGGATGGCTGCGGCCGGCACCGGCAACGCGATCGAATTGCGCGGCGTGAGCCGGTTTTTCGGCGCGCTCGCGGCCTTGACCGACATCACGCTCAGTGTCCGGCCCGGCGAGCGACGCGCCGTGCTTGGATCGAATGGCGCGGGCAAGACGACGTTGCTGAATTGCGTCACGGGCGATTTTCCACCGAGCGCGGGGACCGTGCGGTTTTTTGGCGAGGACGTCACGACGCTGCCGCCGCACGAGCGCATTCGCCGCGGGCTCCGTCGCACCTACCAGATCTCGCTCTTGTTCCAGCGCCTTTCGGTGCGCGACAACGTCTATCTTGCCTGCCGTGGCGTCTCCCGCGGCCGCTTCTCCTTCTTGCGCACGCGCCCGAGCGACGCGATCATGCAATCGGTCGTAGACCTCGTCTCCCTGGTCCATCTCGAATCGATGATCGATCGTCTGGTCGGAGAACTGGCGCACGGTCAGCAGCGCCAGCTCGAAATCGCGCTGGCACTGGCCGGCGCGCCGCGCTTTATCCTCTTCGACGAACCGGCGGCGGGGCTTTCGCCACACGAGCGGGGTGACCTGGTCGCGATCCTCACCGCGCTTCCCGCCCATATCGGCTACATTATCATCGAGCATGACATGGACGTCGCGCTGCGGGTCGTCGAGAGCGTCACGATGATGCACAACGGTCGCATCTTTAAGGAAGGCGCGCCGCACGAGATCGAGGCGGATCCAGAGGTGCAGCAATTGTATTTGGGTGGCGGCCATGGCTGAGCGTCGTCCCCCCAACCTGTTGGAGATCAAGGGGCTCAACGTCTTCTATGGCCGCAGCCACGCCCTTCAGGGCGTGGATTTGAAGCTCGAGCACGGCGTGCTTTCGCTGGTGGGACGCAACGGGATGGGCAAGACGACGCTGTGCAACGCGATCGTCGGCCTGATCCCGGTCGCGAGCGGCTCGATCCGTTTCATGGGAGAGGAGCTCGTCGGCCGCACGCCAGCCGAAATCGCGCGGCTCGGCCTCGGCTACGTGCCGCAGGGCCGGCGCCTGTGGCCCTCGCTCACGGTCGATGAGCACCTGCGGCTCGCCGCCGGCAATGGCCGCTCGCAGTGGACGATCTCCCGCATCTACGAAACATTCCCGCGGCTGGCGGAGCGGCGCGGCAATCGCGGCAACCAGCTCTCCGGCGGCGAGCAGCAGATGCTCGCCATTTCGCGCGCGCTCCTTCTCAATCCGCGCCTGCTCATCATGGACGAACCGACCGAGGGGCTCGCGCCGGTCATCGTCGAGCAGGTCGAAGAGATTCTGGTCGGCCTCGGCGAACAGGGCGACATCGGCATCGTCGTTGTCGAACAGAACATCGGCGTCGCGACCGCGATCGCCGAGAAGGTCGCGATCATGATCAACGGACGAATCAACCGGATCATGGAAGCATCGCGTCTCGCGGCGGACCGCGAACTGCAACAGAGACTGCTCGGCGTCGGCCAGCACGGCGAGGCGGAACCGCCCGAAGAGCCTGCCGAGGCGCCGACCGCGGAAGGCGGGCGCCGACCGGCCAAGGCGCGCGGGCCGGTCCGCGTCTACCTGTCAAACCCGACGATGCCGACGCGCTGGTCGCAGCCGGTCCCCGCCACCCAGATTGAAACCGCCGCACGCACGCACACGGTTGCGCCCGAGCCCGCAATTTCGGGCGCGGCGCCGGCGGTCGAACTGCGGCCGATCCACCGCGGCGGCGCGGCGCCGGTGATCGTCGCTGGAACGCTCGACACCAAAGGCGCCGAACTGCGCTTTATTCGCGACCAGATCGCCGCCGCCGGGGTACGCGTGATTCTGGTCGATCTTTCCACTTCCGGCGAGCCCTCCCCGGCCGACGTGCCGCCGCATCATGTCGCAGCGTATTTTCGCGGCGGTCCAAATGCGGTCTTCAGCGGCGAACGGGGCGCCGCGATCACCGCGATGGCCGAGGCGTTCGAAGCCTGGATTCGGCGGCAGGAACCGGTCGGCGGACTCATTTCAGCCGGCGGATCGGGCGGCAGTTCGCTGGTCGCGCCGGCAATGCGGGCACTGCCGATCGGCGTGCCCAAGGTCCTCATCTCATCGGTCGCCTCGGGCAATGTCGCCCCTTATGTGGGCCCGTCCGATATCATGATGCTTTATTCGGTGACCGACGTCGCCGGCCTCAATTCGGTGACGCGCCAGGTTCTCGCCAACGGGGCTGCGGCGATGGTCGGAATGGTGAAGGCGCGCGTCGCCAGCGCGGACCGCGATCGGGTCCCGGCCCGGCGCGGCGCGGGTAAGCCGGCGATCGGTCTCACCATGTTTGGGGTGACGACGCCTTGCGTCGACGCGATCGTCGACGCGCTTGAAAAGGACTTCGAGTGTCTCGTTTTCCACGCGACGGGCGTCGGCGGGCAATCGATGGAGAAGCTCGTCGATTCCGGCGTGTTGACGGGAGTGATCGACATTACCACAACCGAGGTCTGCGATCTTCTGTGCGGCGGAGTGCTGCCGGCCACCGAGGATCGGTTCGGAGCGATCGCGCGCGCCAGAATCCCCTATATCGGATCATGCGGGGCGCTCGACATGGTGAATTTCGGGCCGATGGACAGCGTGCCCGAGCGCTATCGCGGCCGCACGCTGCATGTGCACAATCCCACCGTGACGCTGATGCGCACGACGCCCGAAGAGAACGTGCGGATCGGGCGCTGGATCGGCGAACGGCTCAATCTCATGGCCGGCCCGGTGCGCTTCTTCCTGCCGGAGGGCGGGGTCTCGGCGCTTGACGCGCCGGGTCGGCCGTTTTCGGATCCGAACGCCGACGAAGAGCTTTTCAGATCGATCGAGGCGACCGTTCGACAAACCGCTTCGCGCCGTCTCATCCGGCTGCCGGCGCATATCAACGACCCGCGTTTTTCGGCGGAAATCGTCGCCGAATTCCGCCGGTTATTCGGCGGGCGCCTCACCCGCCGGCGGGCCAAGGGGTAACCGCATGCCCCACATCCCGCGCTCCGACATCCTTGCTCGTTTCCACGCGATGAAAGCGCGGGGCGAGCCGATCATCGGCGCCGGCGCCGGCACGGGTATCTCGGCAAAGGGCGAGGAGGATGGCGGCGCGGATTTGATCGTCATCTACAATTCGGGGCGGTACCGCATGGCCGGCCGGGGGTCGCTCGCCGGCATGATGCCCTATGGCGACGCCAACGGCGTCGTGCTGGAAATGGCCCGCGAGGTGCTCCCCGTCGTCGCCCGCACGCCGGTCCTGGCCGGGGTATGCGGCAGCGATCCCTTCCGCCAAATGCATCTCTTCTTGGATGAAGTCCTACGGCTCGGCTTCAGCGGCGTGCAGAATTTCCCCACGGTGGGGCTGATCGACGGCCGCTTTCGGGCGGGGCTCGAGGAGACCGGCATGGGCTATGCCCGCGAAGTCGAGATGATCGCCAAAGCCCACGAACGCAACCTTCTGACCACGCCCTACGTATTCGACCCGTCCGAGGCGGAAGCGATGGCGCGCGCCGGCGCCGACGTCCTCGTTTGCCACTTCGGCCTGACCGTCGGCGGCTCGATCGGGGCGGCGACCTCGACCCGATTGGAGGATTGTCCGGCGCTGACCGACGCGATGGCCGAGGCGGCGCTCGCGGTGAACCGTGACGTCTTCATCCTCGTTCACGGCGGGCCGATCGCCGAACCAGCCGACGCCGAATACGTCCTGGCGCGGGCCCGCCACTGCCACGGTTTCTATGGCGCGTCATCAATGGAGCGCCTTCCGGTCGAACGCGCGCTTTGCGCCCAGGTTGCAAAATTCAAAGCGATCAAGAAAGCTTAGAGCGGAGCGAAGAACAGGCCCGCGTCGGACCAAAAGGTCGGCGGGCGGGGAGGAAGTAAGATGTCAGTCGCCATTCTCGGTAGCCTGATCATTTGGCTCATCGTCGCGGTCATCGTCATCGCGATCGTCGTTTACCTCGTCAACTGGCTCTACCACCGTTCCTCGAAGGAAGTCTCCTTCGTGCGCACCGGCCTGTTCGGCGAAAAGGTGGTGATCAACAGTGGAGCCTTCGTTCTGCCGTTCATTCACGAGACCACCCCGGTCAACATGAACGTCCTGCGCATGCAGGTCGTTCGCAACCGGGAGGACGCGCTCATCACCAAGGACCGCATGCGCGTCGACATTGAGTCCGAGTTCTACGTGCGGGTGCCGCCGACGCGGGAGGCGGTGACGATCGCCGCCGCGACACTCGGCCGGCGCACCATGAACATCGCCGAGCTCGACGCGCTCTTGGCCGGCAAGCTCGTCTCCGCGCTCCGCTCGGTCGCCTCCGAGATGACGATGGTGGAGATGCACGAGCGGCGCGGCGAGTACGTCGCCCGGGTGAAGGATTCGGCGCTGGAGAGCCTCAAGCAGAACGGCCTCGAACTCGAATCGGTGGCGATCACCGATCTCGACCAGACCGACCTCGAGTTCTTCAATCCGTCGAACCGCTTCGACGCCGAGGGCTTGACCAAGCTCATCGAGGACATCGAAGCGCGGCGCAAGCTGCGCAACGACATCGAGCAGGATTCGATGATCCTCATCCGCAGCCGCAATCTCGAAGCCGAGAAGCAGGCGCTCGACATCGATCGCGAGAGCGAGACTGCGCGCCTCAATCAGGAGCGCGACATCGAGGTGCGGCGTGCGGTCCAGCGCGCCGAACTCGCCCGCGAGCGCTCGTTGCGCGACACCGAGGCGGAGCAGGCCCAGATCGCCTCCCGCGAGGAGATCGAGAAGACGCGCATCGCCCACGAGCGGGCGCTCGCCGAGGCCCGCATCGCTTCCGAGCGCGACATCCGCGAGCGCGAGATCGAGCGTGGCCGCCAGATCGACGAGGCGGAGATCGCCGCGCGCGAACGGGTCGAGCGCGCGCGCATCGCCCAGGAGCGGGTCGTCACCGAGGCGCGGATCTCTCGCGAGGAGGACGACCAGCGACGTGAAATCGAACGGACGCGCAACGTCGAGCAGGCCGAAATCGTCGCCCGCGAAGAGACCGAGAAAGCGCGCATCGCGCAGGAGGTCGCGGTGACCGCGGCGCGCATCGGCCAGGAACAGGAAAACCGGCGCCTCGAGATCGAGCGCGCGCGCAACTTGGAGCAGGCCGAGATCGCGGCCCGCGAGACGACCGAGCGCGCGCGTATCGCGCAGGAGCGCATCGTCACTGACGAGCGTATCGCGCTCGAAGAAGAAATCCGCCGCCGCGAGATCGCGCGCAACCGCGCGATCGATGAGGAAGAAATCTCCGCTGCGAAGGCCACAGAAACCTCCCGCATCGCCCGCGAAAAGGCGCTCGCCGCCGATCGGATCGCCTCCGAGCTCGCCACCAGGACGCTCGAAATCGAACGCACGCGGATGCTGGAGGAAGCCGACATCGCGGCGCGAGAAGTGACGGCCGCGGCGCGCATCCAGCAGGAGGAGCGCACCCGAGCGCTCGACATCGCCCGCACCCGCTTGATCGACGAAGCGGAGATCGCGGCGCGCGAGGCGGTCGAGGCGTCGCGCATATCCCAGGAAAAGAAGATCGCCGTCGAGCGGATCGTCTCCGAGGAGACGACGAGGAGCCGCGAGATCGCGCGAATCAAGGCCATCGAAGCCGCCGAAATCGCCGCCCGCGAATCGACCGAGATCGCGCGCATCGCGCTCGACAAGAAGATCGCCGCCGACCGCATCGAAGCCGATCAGGAAACCCGCGGGCTGGAGATCGCCCGCAACGAAGCGATCGAGGCCGCCGAGATCGCGTCGCGCCAGATCGTCGAGTCGGTCCGCATTCTCGAGGACCGCAAGATCGCTGCAGAGAGAATATCGCGCGACGAAGAAGTGCGATCGCTGGAGATTGCCCGCAATCGCACGGTCGACACGGCCGAGATCGCGGCGCGCGAAGCCGTTGAGGTTAGCCGCATCGCTCAGGAGAAGCGGCTGGCCGCGGAGCGCATCGCCGCCGAACAGGAAACCAAATCGCGCGACATCGCGCGCGAGGAGGCCATCGAAGACGCCGAGATCAAGCGGCGCGAGGCCGTCGAGGCCGCGCGCATCGCGGTCGAACTTGTGTTGGAGCAGGAGCGGATTGCGTCGTCGAAGACGCGCGATATCCTCGAGGTCGAGCACCGGAAAGTCGTGGAGATCGCCGAACAGGATCGCTCGATTGAAGTCGCGGCCAAGCTCGCCGAGCGTGCTGACGCCGATCGCCGGGTGAAGGAAGCCGATATCGTCGCGGCCCAGCAGGTGGCGCGCACGGATGTCGTGCGCGAGCAGACAATCGACCTTGTCCGGCTGGAACGCCGCAGGGCGGTGGAGCTATTCGAGGTCTCCCGCGCACAGTCGCTGCAGGAAGCCGAGATCGCCTCCCGCGAGGAGGTCGAGCGGGCGCGCATCGCCTCGGAGCGGGGCATCGACGAGGCTCGCATCCTCCGCGACCGGGAACTGCGTCAGCTCGAAATTGGCCGCGAAACGGCGGTCGAGACCGCCCGCATGGAGAGCACGATCGAAATCCACCGCAAGTCGCGCGAACAGTCGGCGGCGCAGGCCGAGGCCGAGGCGGCACGCGCGCAAGCGGTCGAGGCCGAAGAGCGCGTCAAGACGGTACGCGAGAGCGAGGCGGCACGCCGGCGGCGCGCGGTCGAAGTGCTCATCGCCGAAAAGGAGGCCGACGAAGTGCGGATCGCGGCCGCCGCCGAACAGGTGCGCGCCGCGGTCGAAGCCGACGCGCAGCGGCTCCGCAACGAAGCAGAAAATGTCCTCACCGACGCGGCCCGCGCGTCGCTGTTCCGCCGCAGGCTGCTCGAGCGGATCGAGGGCATCGTGCGCGAGAGCGTCAAGCCGATGGAGAAGATCGAGGGCATCCGCATTCTGCACGTCGACGGCCTCAATGGCGGCGACCGCGGCGGCGGCGTGCGCAGCGCCACCGACGAGGTGATCGATTCGGCGCTGCGCTACCGCGTGCAGGCGCCGATGATCGACCAGATCCTCGCCGAGATCGGCATCGAGGGCGGCAGCATCTCGCGAATGCCGGGCCTCATTCGCGAGGCGCGCGACATGCAGGGCATCCGCAAAGAGGCAACGCCGAAGAAGCCGCCCGAAGGCGAAGGCGGCGGATCGTCCGGGCAGGGCTGACAGCGACCGAGGTAGGAAGGAAGGAGCCATATGCCCCGCGTCTATGTCTCGAGCGTCATCAATGGCCGCTCCGACCGCGTTTGGGCGCGGGTGCGCGATTTCAATGGCATGCCCTCCTGGCATCCGGGGATCGCGGAGAGTCGAATCGAGAACGGCGAACCGGCGGACAAGGTCGGCTGCGTGCGCGATTTCCGCCTGCGCAACGGCGACCGAATCCGGGAACGGCTTCTCGGTTTGTCGGACTTCGACCTTTTCTGCACATATTCGATCCTCGAATCGCCCATGGGGGTCGCGAATTACGTGGCAACGCTTCGGCTCACCCCGATCACCGACGGAGAGCGGACCTTTGTCGAGTGGACGGCGGAATTCGACTGCCCGCCGGAGCGCGAGGCCGAGCTTGTCTCGACTATCGGAGGCGGCGTTTTCCAGGGCGGCTTCGACGCCCTGAAACGCCAGTTCGGAGGATGAGACCGTGATCCGCATCGTCCGCTCGACGATCATCGACGCGCCGACTGACCGCGTGTGGGCGTTGCTGCGCGATTTCAATGGGCACGATCGCTGGCATCCGGCCATCGCCAAGAGCGCGATCGAGCGCGGCCAGAGCGCCGACAAACTGGGTTGTGTGCGGCACTTCTTCCTGCGCGACGGCTCGGAGCTTCGCGAGCGTCTGCTGACACTCTCCGACCTCGAGCAGAGCTTTACCTATTGCCTGCTCGAGACGCCGATTCCGCTGTTCAATTATACTGCCCATGTGCGCCTCGCGCCGGTCACCGATGGCGACCGGACGTTCTGGGAGTGGCGGTGTTCGTTCTCGACGAGGAAAGGCGAGGAGGCTGAAATGACGCGCCTCGTCGGCGACGACATCTATGACGCGGGATTCGCCGCCGTTCGCGCCCATCTCGCCGCATCCGCGGGATTGGAGGGCCGCGCGTGAGCATCACGGTAAAGACCTTCGCCCGATTAGCCGACGCGGCCGCTGCGCTCGCGAGCGAACGCGGGGCGCGCTTTCTCGCCGGCGGCACGCTGGTCATGCGCGCTGTCAATGAAGCCGACCCGGCGATCGAGACGATCGTGCGCACAACCGATCCGAGCTTCCTCAACATCGCAGCTTCGTCGGGCCGCGTGGAGCTCGGCGCCGGCGTGACCATGGCCGCCATTCTCGCCGAGCGCGAACTCGCGTTTCTGCATCGGGTGGCGCGCGTGGTCGGTAGTCCGGCGTTGCGCGAGGCGGCGACCGTCGGCGGCAACCTGTTCGCGCACGGCGACTTCGCGACGGCGCTGCTCGCGCTCGACGCCACGGTGATGCTTGCTGGCGGCATCGGCCAGCGCGAGCTGACGCTCGAAGAATTTCTCGGCCGTCGCGACCGGGGATCTTCGCTGGTATCGAGCATCGCGTTGAAACGGCCGGCGGCCGATTCGTTGCGGTTTGCGAAGGTCACCCGCGTCCATCCCAGAGGCATGCCGGTCCTCTCGATCGCCGCCCAATTGCCCCTCGCGAGCGGCCGGATAACCGGCGCGAGGATCACCTATGGCAGGATGGACCGCCACCCAGTGAGGGCCAAGGCGGCCGAGCGGGCGCTCGAGGGCCGTGCGCTCGACGCGAGCGGTATCGCTCCGGCCCTCGCCGTGGCCACCGACGGCACCTCGCCCGCCGACGATGCGATCGCCAGCGCGTGGTGGCGGCGCGAAATCCTCCCTGTCTATCTGCGCCGGCTGTTGCTGGGCGTCGGCCAAGCATGAGGCACCGATGAAGACGCCGGTTCAATTTCGTCTCAATGATGAGGATGTCGCCGCCTTCGCCGAGAGCGGCGCCAATCTGCTCGACATGCTGCGCGAATCGGTCGGCGACCTGTCGGTGAAGGGCGGCTGCTGGCAAGGCACCTGCGGCGCCTGCACGGTGCTGGTCGACGGCGCGCCGCGCCTTGCCTGCGTGACGCTGGCGGAAAGCTGCGCCGGGCGGTCGGTCGAGACCGTCGCCGGGCTGCGGCGCGGCGCCGACCTCCATCCCCTGCAAAGTGCCTTCATGGAGCGCTTCGCGGCGCAGTGCGGCTATTGCACGCCGGGCATGCTGATGGCAGCCAAGGCGCTCCTCGACCGCAATCCCTCTCCCTCGCGAGAGGACGTCGTAGATGCCATCTGCGGCAATATCTGCCGCTGCACCGGCTACGAGCCGATCATCCAGGCGGTCCTTGACGCCGCCCGTAGCGACAGCCGTCGCCGCGCCTGAAGGACACTGCCATGCTTGAACTGCGCAAGGATATTTTCGCCGACGAACGTGACGACAATCTGAAGGAGGTCGGCCAGCCGACGCCGCGCCAGGATATACTCGGGCACGTCACCGGGACCTCGGCTTACTACGACGATCACCGCTTCGCCGGTCTTCTGCACCTGAAGGTGCTGCGCAGCCCGCACGCCCATGCGCGGATTCGCTCGATCGACGACGCGGCGGCGGCGCGCGCGCCGGGCGTCAAGCGGATCATTCGGGCGGCCGACGTGCCGGTGAATCTCAATACGCTCTTGAGCCTCATCCAATTCGGCAAGGACGACGAGCCTTCGCTCGCGACCGAAATCGTACGCTACAAGGGCGAGCCGATCCTCGGAATCGTGGCAACCAGCGAGCGCGCCGCGATCGAGGCCGTTGCCATGGTGCGCGTCTCCTACGATCCGCTGCCGGCGGTGTTCGACGTCGAGGAGGCGCTGAAGCCGGGAGCCCCGTCGGTCAACGCCACCTATCCGAAGAACACGTTCGAATATTACGGCAAATACGACCACCAGAAGCTCCGTTTCGGAGATGTCGAGGCGGCCTTCCCGCAGGCCGACGTGGTCGTCGAAGAGCGCTACCAGATGTCGCCGATCGAGCACGCCTCGATCGAGACCAACGGCTCGATCGCCGTGCCGGACACGAACGGCCGATTTGTCGTGTACACCTCGACCCAGGCGCTGTTCTTCTCGCTCGACACCTGCGCCAAGATCAACGCGATGCCCTCGAACCAACTGCATTTCATCGGCGGCACTGTCGGGGGCGGCTTTGGCGGCAAGGTCGACACCCTCACCGAACCCCTCGTCATCCTCGCGGCGCGCCTGACTGGCGCGCCGGTGCGCTACCGGCTGAGCCGGCACGAGGAGATGCAGTTCGGCTCGCCGCGCGGCGCCGAGCGCATCTATGTCAAGGACGGCGTCATGAAGGACGGGCGGATCATCGCCCGCAAGGTGCGAGCTTATTTCGACAGCGGCGCCTACACGCGGCTGTCGAGCTACGCGGCGGTCAAATGCGCGGGCCATATTCCCGGGCCCTATACGATCCCCAACGTTCACGCGGACGTCTTCTGCGTTTTCACCAACCGGACGCCGGCAACCGCCATGCGCGGGTTCGGCGTCACCGCGCTCGACTTCGCGCTCGAATGCCAAATGGACAAGCTCGCCGTCGCCATCGGAATGGACCCCCTCGAGTTCCGCATTCTCAACGCCTACCGCGATGGCGACATGAAAGCGCACCGGCGCGAGGCGAAGAATTGCGCGCTCATCGAATGCGCGCAGGTCGCCGCCGAGAAAGCCAACTGGCCGCTTCGCGATGAATTCCGCCGGATGTCGTCGCGGACCGGCGGAGCCGCGGTGCGCACCGGCGCGGATCGGACCCGCGCCCCGGCGCCTGTCGCGCCCGCGCGGACGGCACCGAGCGCACCTCAGCGCGTCACCTACGAGCGGCCGGCACCCGCCGCGCCGGCGCCTAGCGTGCCACCGCCGACGCCCGCGCGAAGTGCGCCGCCTTCCCCCGCCACACCGCCCGCCGGATCGACACACGGCACGCCGCGCTTTTCTTCGGTTTTCGGTACCAGGAGGCGCTGATCATGGCCAAGCATCGCGGGCGCGGGGTGGCGACCATCAATTATCCGATCGGCATGAATCTCGGCGGCGATCCGAGCCAAGCGCTGGTTCATTCCAATCCGAGCGGAAAATTCACTGTCGCTCTCTCCTCGATCGACCTCGGACAGGGAATGAAATCGGTGACGCGGCAGATCTGCGCGGAGACGCTGGGCGTGCCGGTCGAGGACGTCTATGTCGACACCGCCGATTCGGACACCGGCCCGCATTGCATGGGCTCGTTCGCGTCGCGCGGAACGCACCGCGTCGGCAACGCGGTGATGGTGGCGGCGCGCGAGGCGCGCGCGGTCATGATGGAAGCGGCGGCGGAAGAGCTTGAAGTCGATCCCGGCGACCTCGAGACCGACGGTCGCGGCGCCATCCGGGTGAAGGGCGCGCCGCACCGGTCGATCTCCGTTCGCGACGTCGCCATCGCCGCCCAGTTCCGCCAGGGACGCACGATTTCCGGGCGCGGCATTTTCTTGGTGCCGCTGTCGGACGTCGATCCGGAAACCGGCGAGATGTCGCCGGCGACGTGCTACGCCCACGCCTGTCTTATTGCCGAAGTCGAAGTCGACGACGAGACCGGCGAAGTCACCGTGCTGAAGATGACAAGCGCCTACGAGATTGGGCGCGCGATCAACCCCAAGCTCGTCGAACAGCAACTTGTCGGCGGCGCATGGATGGGCATGAGTCACGCGCTCTATGAGACTCCGGAGCCGTATTACCCCGATACCCGCGAGGGACCGCGGGACTTCAACGAATACCTGATGCCCGGCCCCGGCGACATCTGTCCGCACGACATTATGGTGCTCGAACGGCCCGCTCCCGACGGCCCATTCGGCGCCAAGGGCCCGGGCGAGATGTGCGCCAATCCCGTCCTGCCGGCGGTCGCCAACGCGGTGTTCGCTGCGGTTGGCGTGCGCATCAACGAACTGCCGATCACGCCGGAAAAAATCCTCAGGGCGCTGAAAGCGCGGGGCGGCGCGGCCGCCCACCCACGCACGCGGTGAACATTTATGGCGGTCCGCCGTACCATTGTCGGCATCGGCAACCCGCGCGAGCTCGAGGAGGCGCTTCGCGCCGCCTATTACTTGGCCGACGAGGAGCTTTCGACCGCCGCCTATCTCGCGCTCGCCCTCGGCAAGCCGCTGTTGCTCGAAGGCGCGCCGGGCGTGGGCAAGACCGAAGCAGCCAAAGCGATTGCCGGCGTGCTCGGCCGCAGCCTCCTGCGCCTGCAATGCTACGAGGGCATCGACGCGGCGGCAGCGCTCTATGAATGGAATTTTCCGCGCCAGATGCTGGCGCTGCGCCAGGAGGGCGCCGGCCAGGTCGACATCTACCGCGACGAATTTCTGATCGAGCGGCCGATGCTCGCCTGCCTGCGGCGCCCCGAAGAAACGGTGCTGCTCATCGACGAGATCGACCGCTCGGACCACGAGTTCGAGGCCTTCCTCCTCGAGTTTCTTTCCGACTTTCAGATTTCGATCCCCGAGCGAGGCGCCATTCGCGCTTACCAGCCGCCGGTCGTGATCCTCACCTCCAACCGGACGCGCGAACTGCACGAAGCGTTGCGTCGCCGCTGCGTCTATCACTGGATCGATTATCCCGCGCCCGAGCGGGAAATGCGCATCATCATGATGCGCGCGTCGGGCGTCGGCGAACGGGCGGCGCGGGCCGTCGTCGCCGCGGTCGGACGATTGCGCCGCGAGCCGCTCGCCAAGCTCCCCGGGATCGCGGAGGCGGTCGAATGGGCGGAGGCAGCGACCCTCCTCAACGAGCAGGGGGCACGCTGGCCGGAAGCCTTCCGGCGCTCGCTCGGTGTCGTCCTCAAGGACGAGGACGACCTCGTTCATGTCGCACCAAGGATCGACGCCATTCTCGCGGAGGCCCAAGCATGATCGACTCCGTGATCGACGCGGCGCGCCCTATTGCCCACTTCCTCGGCTTCACCGCGCTGCTGCGGCGCGCGGGCTTTGCCGTCGCGCCCGAGCAGACGATGGCTTGGCTCGCCGCGATCGAGCTTTTAGGACCTACAGGAATCGGCGATATTCGTCGCGCCGCCCACGCGACGCTGGCGCCGCCGCCGGAGCGCTTCGCCGAATTCGACGCGCTCTTTGACGCCCATTTTCTCGGCGCCCTGGACGCGCATTTGCAGTCGGAGCCGAGCGCTGACGAGCCGCTCCGAGCGGCTGAAGATTCGTCTGTCGGACCCGAGCCGATTTTTGGCGATGAGACGCGCGAATCAGGCGCCAAAGCGACCGGCGCGGAAAGACTTTCGGCGCGCCGCTTCGCGCCCGGCGATGAGGGCGAAACGCTGCGTCGGTTTGCGCGCGCCCTGCCCTCCCGCGTCCCTCGCCGCCGCGGCTATCGATGGCGGTCGGCGCGCGGCGGACCCGGCACCGATGCGCGGCGCATGTTTCGCGACGCGATGCGCCACGCCGGCGAGTTCATCCGGCTGCGCCGCCGCAAGCGCCGTCTGCGGCAGCGCCGCATCGTCGTCCTTATCGACGTCTCCGGCTCGATGAAGGAGCGCACGCAAGCGCATCTGGCTTTCGCCCATGCACTGGTGCGCGCCGCCGATGCGGTCGAGGTCTTCACGATCGGGACGAGGCTGACACGCATTACCCGGGCGCTGCGCCTGCGCAACCGCGAACAGGCGCTCGCCACCGCGTCGCTCGTCGTTGCCGACTGGGACGGCGGCACTCGCATCGGCGCGGCGCTCGGCGCTTTTCTCGCCATCCCACGCTTCGCCGCGCTGGCGCGCGGGGCGGCGCTCGTCGTGCTTTCGGACGGGCTCGAGCGCGGCGATCCGACCGCGATGGGCGACGCGGTCGCGCGCTTTGCCCGGATCGCCTGGCGGATCGTCTGGCTGACGCCGCTCGCCGCCGATCCCGCTTTCGAGCCGCGCACCGCCGGCCTGAAGGCGGCGCGACCCTACCTCGACAAACTCGGCGATGGCGGATCGATCGACAGCATCTGCGCCAACGTTCTCGATTTGGCGAGCGAGAGGGCGGCATGACGGCGATCATCGACGCCCATCACCACATCTGGCGGCGGGCCGACCTGCCCTGGCTCGACGGGCCGATGCAGCCGCGCATCTTCGGCCCTTACGAGCCGATCCGGCGCGACTATCCGATCAGCGAATATCTCTCCGACATCGCGGGCAGCGACGTCACCAGATCCGTTTACGTCCAGGCCAATTGGGCAAGGGACGCCTTCGAGGACGAGGTCGCCTACGTGCAGCGCGCCGCCGACGAGACCGGTTTTCCACAGGCGATCGTCGGCTACGCCGACTTTCTCGTCGATGACGTGCGTCCGCAGTGCGACCGCCTGACCAAATATCGCGGCATGCGCGGATTGCGGATGCAGCTGCACTGGCACGCGAACCCGCAATACCGGTTCGCGGCGGAGCCCGACCTCGCCCGCAATCCCACGCTTCAGCAAAACGTCGCGCGTCTGGCCGATTACGGCTGGACTTTCGATCTCCAAGTCTTCGCCGGACAGATGGACGGCGCGGCGGAACTTGCTGAGAGCTGTCCCAAGGTCATTTTCATCCTGCAACACGCGGGCATGCTGGAAGACCTTTCCGCGGACCGAGTGGCGCAATGGCGCGAGGGGATGCGCCGTCTCGCCGCCTGCCCGAACGTGGTTTCGAAGCTCTCCGGCCTTGGCACGTTCATCCATCGCAACGATCTCGACCACATCGCTGCCATCGTGCGGGAAACTCTCGGCGTGTTCGGTCCGACACGCTGCCTGTTCGGCTCGAATTTCCCGATCGAGAAATTGTGGACCCGGTATTCCGACCTGGTTGCGGCGTACCGGCGCGCGCTCGAGCCTTTCGGAGAAGCGGCGAGCCGCGCGGCGCTCCACGACACGGCGGCAAGAGTTTATCGGCTCAAGTGACTCGGGGATTCCCGAGCGGGGGAGGAATGCATGGCGCTCGAAATCAAAATTCTCGACTACGGAGACATCGAACTCGAATCCAGCTTCCTGGTGCTCGGCCGCGATTGCGGCCGCGTGCGCCGGGTGCCGGTCTTCGGCTTTCTCATTCTCGGCGGGACTTGGCCGGTCCTGGTCGACACCGGCTATCGCTCGAACCAGATCATGGAGACTCTCGGGATGCGCGGGCTGCAATCCCACGAGACCATGATCGAGAATCAGCTGAAGAAGCACGGGCTGCGGCTCGGCGACGTGCGCTACGTCCTGCACACGCACCTGCATATCGACCATGCCGGCAAAGATGACCTCTTTCCCATGAACACGGCGGCCGTCATCAATCGGCGCGAGCTCGAATATTCGGTTTCGGGCCTCATGCATCCGCAATATCCCGCGGTCGACATCAAGCATCTCATCGATCGCCTGCACACCAAGGGTGCGCTGCGCTTTCTCGACCTCGAAATATCCGGGCCGACCGAATTGATGCCGGGGCTCATCTGCGAGGCGGCCGGCGGCCATACCGAGGGGTCGATGAATGTCATCGTCAAGACCAACGAAGGGGTCGCCACGATCTGCGGCGACGTGCTCTACGACATCAACGATCAGCTCGTCGAACCTTTCCGCGAAATCGGCGATATGGAGCCGCGCGTCACCGGCAACCACGGCACGACGAAGCGCCAGGAGAAGGCCGCGATCAAGAAGGTCGTCGCCAGCTCGCGCTTCGTGCTGCCGGTCCACGACCGTCCGGCGCTCATCGAGGCCGGGCAGGTCGTCGGCCGTCTGCAGGACCAGGTTCCGGGCCCCATCGTCCAATCTTTGCCGCGACGGCAATGGTTTCCGGCGTGACCGACGAGGCGGCCGATGAACCACTCCGCACTACGTCGCGAGTTTTCGGAGTTGATTGATCTCGATGCGCCCGTCGAGCGGTTGGCGGGCGGGTTCACGTTCACCGAGGGGCCGATCTGGCACCCGCGCGATCAATACCTCCTGTTCTCGGACATGCCGGCCGACGTGCGCCGCCGCTACGACGAGCGCGGCGGTGTGCGCGAAGTTATGCGACCTGCAAACAAGTGCAACGGCATGACCTACGATGCGAACCTGGCGCTCGTGGTGTGCGAGCACGCGACGTCGAGCCTGGTGCGCGAGCGCGATGGCAGGCGCGAAATTCTCGCGTCGCACTTCGAAGGCAAGGAACTCAACAGCCCCAACGACGTGTGTGTCCGCTCGGACGGCTCGATCTATTTTTCCGATCCCTGGTATGGACGAATGCCGGTCTACGGGGTCGAGCGGCCGCGCCAGCTCGGCTTCCAGGGCGTCTACCGCGTGCCGCCCGGTGGCGGCGCGCCGCAGCTTCTCGTCGATCGCAACCTGTTCGAGCAGCCGAACGGGCTGTGCTTTTCACCCGACGAGCGACTGCTCTATGTCAACGACACGGTGCGTGCGCTGATCCGGGTCTTCGACGTCAATGCCGACGGGTCGCTCGGCCCTGACCGGATTTTCGCCTCCGGCATCCGCTCCGAACTCGAGCCCGGGGTGCCCGACGGAATGAAATGCGACAACGCTGGCAATGTTTGGGTGACGGCGCCCGGCGGCGTATGGGTTTATTCGCGCTCGGGCGCCCTGCTCGGCAAAGTCAGGGTTCCCGAACTCGTCGCCAATCTGCACTGGGGCAAGGCGGATTGGCGCACGCTCTTTCTCTGCGCCACCCATTCGCTCTATGCGGTGCGCACGAAGATCGGCCCCCGCGTCGAGCCGTTCATGCGCTCGACCGCGCCGGCCGGCGCGGCCACAACGGCGACCACGGCGGCGCCGGCAGCGCCGGCAGCAGCGGAGCGTGCCAGCGCGAAAGGCGGTCTCGCGCTCAATCCTTCGCGCTGCGCGCTCATTATACAGGACATGCAGAACGACGTCGTGAGCGAAGGTGGCGCCTTCGCCGCCTCGGGCTCGCCGCAACACGCCCGCGAGCAGAACGTCGTCGACAACATCTGCCGCCTGGCCGAAGTCTGCCGATCGCGAGGTGTGATGATCGTCCACGTCTGGTTCATTGTCGAACCGGGCGCGCCCGGCTTCACGCTGAACGCGCCGCTCTTCGAGGGGGTTGTCGACGAGAAGGCGATGGTGCGCGGAACCTGGGGCGCGGCGCCGGTCGCCGGTCTCGAGCCGCAGCCCGGCGACCACATCGTCGAAAAGATGCGGATGAGCGCCTTCGAAGGCAGCAAGCTCGAAACCGTCCTCAAGTCGGGCGGTCGCGACACGTTGATCGACACCGGAGCGTGGACCAACATGTCGATCGAACACACCGCCCGCACTGGGGCCGACAAAGGCTATGTCGTCATCGTGCCGGAGGACTGCTGCTCGACGATGAACGCGGACTGGCACCGCGCGTCCGTCCAATACGCCATGCAGAACGTCGCCGCGGTGACGAAAGCAAGCGAAGTCATCGCCGCGCTGGGTTCGTAAAGTTTGTTCCGCTCATTCCCGCGCAAGCGGGAATCCAGAGGCGATCTCCGTCGTTGCGGCGTGACCTACTGGGTCCCCGCTTCCGCGGGGACGAGCGGATAACGGCTAAGACGGCAGCGCGAGCCCTTCGCTGGCGAAGGCCCGTTGCACCGCGGGACGGGCGGCCAGGCGCCGCGCGTGCGCCGTCCAATGCGGGAAATCTCGCGCCATGTCGAAGGCAAGCGCCGGCCCGCGCCCCCAGGTCCAGTAAACCAGCAGACAGGGGTCGGCGACGCTGTAGCGCTCACCGATCGCCCAGGGCCCCTCCCCGATCTTTGCTTCAACCGCCTGCCAGAGTTCGCGGCAGGTCTTCTTGGCGGTGGCGGCGACATCTTCGACCGCCCTCGGGTCGGCCGCGTAACGGGCCGCGCGCCGGACGTGGACGAAGGCGACTTGAATGGTCGACGAAAGCCAGCCGAGCCATTCGGCGCAGCGCGCTTCTTCCCGGGGATCCCACGGCCAAAGCCCGGCGGCCGGATGACGCGCCGCAATGTAACGCAGGATTGCCGGACACTCGGTGAGGACCCAGTCACCATCCGTGAGCGCCGGCACCCGAGCCTTGGCGTTGATGCGAAGGTAGTCCGCGCTGCTCTGCTGGTTGGCGGCGAGATCGACACGCGAAAGCTCGAACCGGTCCCCGACTTCCTCGAGCACAATGTGGGGCGCCAGCGAGCACGCGCCCGGCGCATAATAAAGCTTCATCACGCTCATAGCACTCGTCGCCTCCCGATCGAACGGCGCACATGCGGATGACGGTTCGCCCCCCGTTCGCCGATCAATAAGTCGCCCGGCCCCCGGACAGATCGAAAGCCGCGCCGGTGGTGAAGGAATTCTCCGCGCTTGCGAGCCAACAGATCATCGACGCCGCCTCTTCGAGTTCGAGCATCCGGCCGCGCGGAATCTTCGCGACGATCATGGCCAAAAAGTCCGGCGCCTGGCTCATTGCCAACGTCGTCTTGGCGACGGCCGGCGTCACGCAATTGACTCCGATATTGTAGGCGGCAAGCTCCTTGCCGAGCGACTTCGTCAGCGCGATCACGGCCGCCTTGGTCGCACTATAGGCCGGCGCTTTCGGATTGCCTTCCTTGCCGGCGACCGAACTCAGATTGACGATGCGTCCGTAATTCGCCGCGATCATATGGGGAACGACCGCGCGGCAGCAGTAAAAGGTGCCAATCAATCCGACGTTCACCACATCGCGGAAGGCTTCGGGAGGATATTCCCACGTGTTGGCGTTCGGCCCGACGATCGCGGCATTGTTGACGAGGATATCGATCCTGCCGAAATGTCCGATCGTTGCTTTGGTGGCGTCTTCAACGGCGGAGAGGTCGGCGATATCGACCGCAAGCCCCTGTACGCGGTCGCCGTTGGCGATACGCGTCACCGTCGCATCGAGCAGCGCACGGTCGCGATCCCATATGGCGACCCGCCCGCCGGAGGCGAGGACGCGGTTGGCGACCGCCAGACCGATGCCCTGAGCCCCGCCGGTGACGACCGCGATCCGCTCATTCAAATCATAGACATTCATGGCACGCCTCTCAGGAGTCGGCGTAGACGGGGTAACGGACGGCGGCAGCGGTAGCAAGCCGCTCGCTTGCTACGGCGCTTTGTGCGGCGCGCTCGCTGCCGTGCACGGCTCCTTCCGATCGGGAGCGGCGAAGCATACCGAAATAATCCCACGGGAACGCGCGGTCACAATTGTCCGCCTATGGCCATCTGGGTGCTGAGAGAGAGAGAAAGCGGCCCTGCGGTCGCCGAAATCCGACACGCCGGTTACAGCGCCATCCCGCCATCGACGAGATGCGCCTGGCCGGTAATGTAGCTCGCCTCATCGCTGGCGAGGAAGACGGCGAGCCAGGCGACCTCATCGGGCGTGCCCAGCCGGCCCATGGGCTGGCGCTCGACGAAATTCTGCCGCACCATTTCGAGGGAACGCCCGCTCTCCTTCGACACCGCCGCGATGCGTTCGTCGAGCGATGGCGATTCGATCGTGCCCGGACAGATGGCATTGCAGCGGATGCCCTGTTTGATGAAATCGGCGGCGACCGCCTTGGTAAGCCCGATCACCGCGGCTTTGGTAGCGCCATAGACGTAGCGGTTGGGGACACCGCGGATCGACGAGACCGCCGAGGCGACGTTGAGAATCGAACCCGATTTCTTCTCCAGCATGCCGGGCAGGAACGTCCTGATCGTGCGGTGCATCGATTTGACGTTAAGGTCGAACGAGAAATCCCAGTCCTCGTCGGAGCAATCGAGCACCGTGCCCTGGTGCACATAACCGGCGCAATTGACCAGAATATCGAGCGGACCGAATTCGCGGGAGATGTCCCTGCCGAACGCCTCGATATCGTCCTGCGAGCGAGCGTCGAGCTTGCGCAACTTGGCGCGCAATCCCTGCAGCTTGTTCGGGTCGAGATCGGTCGCAATCACCTTGGCGCCTGCGCCGGCGAATTTTTCCGCAATCGCCCGGCCAATGCCCTGGCCCGCGGCGGTCACCAGCGCGATCTTATTTTTAAGCCGTTCCGGCATGTCCGGTCCTCGTTACAGCGCCGTCCCGCCATCGACGAGATGCGCCTGGCCGGTAATGTAGCTCGCCTCATCGCCGGCGAGGAAGAGGGCGAGCCAGGCGACCTCATCGAGCGTGCCCAGCCGGCCCATGGGCTGGGGGCTGGGGGCTGGCGCTCGACGAAATTATGCCGCACCACGTCGAGGAAACGATACAGGCGAATTTCAGCGAACAAGAACAGAGGCAGAATGCGTGAAAAAGTCAATATTCATGGGGCTAATTGGCACGGCTGGGAACTCAGGTTAACGGGCGATTTTGAGTTGACGGCTGAATCGTGATTCGCTCGACCATGCTGATTCGCGAGGGAGTACGCGATGCTGGCGCTGAGCGAGACGATGCTGGAC
>JBEKNW010000001.1:0-117604 GCA_049522435.1 Xanthobacteraceae bacterium | reverse complement strand
AGCGGCGCAATTACTACATCGGTACGACCGGTATCGACACCTTTGTGACGATGCAGTTCACGTCCGATTTCAAGGAGAAAGACATCGTCTTCGGCGGCGACAAGAAGCTCGACAAGGTGATCGACGAGATCGAGGCTCTGTTCCCGCTCAATCACGGCGTCACCATCCAATCGGAATGTCCGATCGGCCTGATCGGCGACGATATCGAGGCAGTCGCCAAGAGGAAAAACAAGGAAATCGGCAAGACCATCGTGCCGGTGCGCTGCGAAGGCTTCCGCGGCGTGTCGCAGTCCCTCGGCCACCACATCGCCAATGATTCGATCCGCGATTGGGTGTTCGACAAGAAAGAGATCGAACACGACGCCAGCCCCTATGACGTCAACGTCATCGGCGACTACAACATCGGCGGCGACGCCTGGGCCTCACGCATCCTGCTCGAAGAAATGGGATTGCGCATCGTCGGCAATTGGTCGGGCGATGCGACGCTGGCGGAGATCGAGCGTGCGCCCAAGGCCAAACTCAATCTGATCCATTGCTACCGGTCGATGAACTATATCTGCCGGCATATGGAGGAGAAGTACGGCATCCAATGGCTGGAGTACAACTTCTTCGGTCCGTCGCAGATCGAAGCATCAATGCGCAAGATCGCGAAATTCTTCGGCCCGGAGATCGAGGAGAAGACGGAAAAAGTCATCGCCAAGTATCGGCCGCTGGTCGACGCGGTGATCGCCAAATACCGGCCGCGCCTCGAGGGCAAGACCGTCATGCTCTACGTTGGCGGCTTGCGTCCGCGCCATGTGATCACGGCCTACGAGGATCTCGGCATGGAGATCGCCGGCACCGGCTATGAGTTCGGCCACACCGACGACTATCAGCGCACCGGCCATTACGTGAAGAAAGGCACGCTGATCTACGACGATATCACCGGCTACGAGCTGGAGAAGTTCATCGAAAAGGTTCGCCCAGATCTCGTCGGTTCCGGCATCAAGGAGAAGTACCCGGTGCAGAAGATGGGCATCCCGTTTCGTCAGATGCATTCGTGGGACTATTCCGGCCCGTACCACGGCTATGACGGGTTCGCGATTTTTGCCCGTGACATGGATCTCGCGATCAACAATCCAGTCTGGGGCTTATTCGATCCGCCTTGGAAGCAAAAAGAGAGAGTGCCGTTCCTGGAGGCGGCCGAATGAGTTGACGCGTGCGAAGCTCCCGCGGTCGCTGTTCGGGTGTTGAACCGCAGCTAGCCACGGGAGCGCCAAGCCAAAGTTCCAGATGACACGGGCCGCCGTATGGCGCGGCCGTGCCGAAGGACAGGAGTTGAAAATGCCGCAATCGGCCGAAAAGATTCTCGATCACGCTCCGCTGTTCCGCGAACCGGAATACCAGGAGTTGTTCAAGCGCAAGCGTGATGCCTTCGAGTGCCCTGCTTCAAGCAGCGACGTCGAAGCGCAACGCGAATATGCGAAGAGCTGGGAGTACCGGGAAAAGAACCTGGCGCGCGAGGCGCTGGTTGTGAACCCGGCTAAGGCGTGCCAGCCACTGGGCGCGGTATTCGCGGCCGCGGGCTTCGAGAAGACGTTGTCGTTCGTGCACGGCTCGCAGGGCTGCGTCGCATATTATCGCTCGCATCTTTCGCGTCATTTCAAGGAGCCGGCCTCGGCGGTGTCCTCGTCGATGACCGAGGACGCGGCGGTATTTGGCGGCCTCAACAATATGGTCGACGGCCTCGCCAACGCCTATTCGCTTTACGCGCCGAAGATGATCGCAGTCTCGACCACCTGCATGGCCGAGGTGATCGGTGACGACCTGCACTCCTTCATCGAGACCGCCAAGACCAAGGGCTCGGTGCCGATGGACTTCGACGTTCCTTTCGCCCATACGCCGGCCTTTGTCGGCAGCCATGTCGACGGTTACGACAACATGATCAAGGGCATTCTCGAACATTTCTGGAAGGGCAAAGAGCGCCAGCCGAACGCGAGCGTCAACATCATCCCGGGATTTGACGGCTTTTGCGTCGGCAATAACCGCGAACTCAAGCGCCTGCTCGATCTCATGGGGGTGTCCTATACTCTGATCCAAGATGCCGCCGATCAATACGACACGCCGTCCGACGGCGAGTTTCGCATGTATTCCGGCGGCACCACGCTCAAGCAGACCGCAAAGGCGCTCGACGCCAAGGCGACGCTGTCGCTGCAGCAATATTGCACCCCCAAGACCCTCGAATACTGCGCCGCGCAGGGTCAGGACACGGCCGCTTTCCACTATCCGCTAGGCATCTCCGGCACCGACGAGCTCCTATTCAAGATCTCCGAGCTCACCGGCGCGGAGATCCCCGACGCAATCACGCTCGAGCGCGGCCGCCTCGTCGATGCCATGGCCGACTCGCAATCCTGGCTGCATGGCAAGAAGTACGCGGTCTATGGCGATCCGGATTTCGTATACGGCATGAGCCGGTTTCTGATGGAGACCGGCGGCGAGCCGATCCATTGCCTCGCAACCAACGGAACCAAGCAATGGGAAGAGGAGATGCAGGGGCTCTTCGCCTCATCGCCATTCGGGCGCGACGGCAAAGTGTGGGCCGGCAAGGACCTCTGGCATATGCGCTCGCTGCTGTTCACCGAGCCGGTCGACTTCCTGATCGGTAACTCCTACGGCAAGTATCTTGAGCGCGATACCGGAACGCCGTTGATCCGCTTCGCCTTCCCGATCTTCGACCGGCACCATCATCACCGCTTCCCGCTCTGGGGCTATCAGGGCGGCCTGCGCGTGCTGACCACGCTGCTCGATAAGATATTCGACAAGCTCGATCGGGAGACCAACGCTCCCTCGAAGACCGACTATTCCTTCGATCTCACGCGCTGAGGTCGCGCGGCGGCCGGACCTGATCCGACCATGCTGCCGTAAAGTTTCGCTGGATCGAACGAAGCTGGAGATCGTCGCCAGAACGCGAACGTCCAAGCGAGCGCCCGATGCTGAAAGCGAAGATCCAGGACATATTCAACGAACCCGGTTGCGACAAGAACGTCGCCAAGGGTGACATGGAGCGCAAGAAAGGGTGCTCAAAGCGGCTGACGCCGGGCGCAGCGGCCGGCGGCTGCGCCTTCGACGGCGCCAAGATCGTGTTGCAACCGATCACCGACGTTGCCCACCTGATCCACGGGCCGCTCGCCTGCGAAGGGAACTCCTGGGACAATCGCGGCGCGGGTTCTTCCGGCTCCAATCTGTGGCGAACGAGTTTCACCACCGATCTCACCGAGCTCGACATCGTGATGGGGCACGGGGAAAAGAAGCTTTACAAGGCCATCCGTGAGATCAAGGACAGGTTCGCTCCGCCGGCGATCTTCGTCTATTCGACCTGCGTCACCGCACTGGTTGGCGACGACATCGAAGCGGTTTGCCGGCACGCGGCGCAGAAATTCGGGCTCGCGGTTGTGCCGGTCAATGCGCCCGGGTTCGTTGGCTCCAAGAACCTCGGTAACAAGCTCGCAGGTGAGGCACTGCTCGACCACGTCATCGGCACGGTTGAACCGGACGATGTGAGCCCAACCGACATCAATATTCTGGGCGAGTTCAATCTGTCCGGTGAGTTCTGGATGGTAAAGCCGCTGTTCGAGCGGCTCGGCATCCGCATCCGCGCCTGCATTCCCGGCGATGCGCGCTATCTCGACGTGGCGGCCGCGCACACCGCGCGCGCAACCATGATGGAGTGCTCGACGGCGCTCATCAATCTCGCGCGCAAGATGCAGGAGCGCTGGGGCATCCCGTTCTTTGAGGGCTCGTTCTACGGCATTTCCGATACCTCCGACGCGTTACGCCAGACGGCCAGGCTTCTGGTCGGCCGCGGTGCGGAGTCTGATCTGATCGAACGCACCGAGGCGCTGATTGCCGAACAGGAAGCACGCGCCTGGGCGGGCATTAATGCCTATCGGCCGCTGCTCGAAGGCAAACGCGTTCTGCTCAATACCGGCGGCGTGAAATCCTGGTCCGTGGTCTCGGCGCTGATGGAGATCGGCATGGAGATCGTCTCCACGTCGGTAAAAAAATCGACTGCCGAGGACAAGGAGCGCATCAAAGAGCTTCTCAAGGACGACCATCACATGTTCGATGCGATGGCGCCGCGCGACCTCTACAAGATGCTGGCTGACAACAAGGCCGACATCATGCTGTCGGGTGGACGCACCCAATTCATCGCACTGAAGGCGAAGATGCCCTGGCTCGACATCAACCAGGAGCGCATTTTTCCCTATGCGGGTTATGACGGCATGGTCGAGCTGGTAAAACGCATCGCGTTGTCCATTCACAATCCGATCTGGGAGCAGGTCCGGGAGCCGGCCCCCTGGGATGACAATGGACATCTGATCGGGCGGGCGGCCGCGCCCGAGCCCGAGCTGGTCGAAGATCACGACGACCATTTCCTCGCTCATCACCGCAAGAAGTTTGTTGGCGCCGAAGCAAGCGACATGGCGGAGTGCTGAGGATTAGACGATGACGATGGTCACATCCATTCAGAAGGCGGCGGCGATCAATCCGCTGAAGTCCTCGCAGCCGCTCGGAGCCGCCTTTGCCTTGCTCGGCATCGATGCCGCCATGCCGCTGTTTCACGGCAGCCAGGGCTGTACGTCCTTTGCGCTCGTGCTGTTCGTGCGGCATTTCAAGGAGACGATTCCGCTGCAAACAACCGCTATGGACGAAGTGGCGACTGTTCTCGGTGGTGCAGATAATCTCGAGGAAGCAATCCTTAATCTGAAAAACCGCACTAAGCCCAAGTTGATCGGTGTATGCACGACGGCACTCGTTGAGACGCGCGGCGAGGATTTGTCCAGTGATCTCGCCAATATCAAGCGCAAGCGCGCTGAAGAGCTGGCCGGTACCGAAGTAATACTGGTGCAGACACCGGACTTCGACGGCGCGATCGAGGAAGGTTGGACCAAGGCCGTGACCGCGCTGATCGGACTCATCCCCCACGAGGCGCCCAAGCGCATCATTCCCAACCGTATCAACATCCTGCCGGGTTGGCATCTCACCGCCGCCGACCTCGAACTGCTACGCGAGACTGCCGAAGCGTTCGGGCTCGACGCCATCATCACGCCCGATATTTCCGGGGCGCTCGACGGCACGGTGCCCGACCGCTGGATTCCGACCACCTATGGTGGCACCTCGGTCGAGGCGATCCGCCAGATGGGGCGCTCGGCCCATACCGTCGCCATTGGCGAGCACATGCGAACGCCGGCGCGTAGGTTGGAAGAGATCGCCAGCGTGCCGTTCAGCCTGTTCGAGACGCTGACATCGCTGAAATCGATCGACCGGTTCATTGCCTTGTTGGCAGAGATTTCCGGGCGCCCAGTCCCGGCCAAGATTCGCCGCCGCCGCAGCCAGCTACAGGACGCGCTGCTCGACGGCCACTTCCATTTCGGCGGCAAGCGTATCGCGATCGCCGCCGAGCCCGATCATCTCTTCATGCTTGCAACCTTCTTCTCCGGCCTTGGCGCCGAAATCGCGGTAGCGGTCACCACAACCGGCCAGTCGCCGATCCTCGAAAAGGTCCCCACGACCGAGGTCAAAGTCGGCGACCTGATGGACTTCGAAGACCTCGCCGCCGGCTGCGACTTGCTGGTCACCCACAGCCATGGCCGCCAGGCCGCCGAGCGCCTCGGTATTCCGCTCATGCGCGTCGGCTTTCCAATCTTCGATCGGCTCGGGACTCAGCATAAGCGCACCGCACTCTATGAGGGCACGCGCGACCTGATCTTCGAGGTCGCCAACATCTTCCAGGCCAATTTACACCCCGCCACCCCCGAAGACCTCAATCCCTTCAGGAATCGTGGAGAGCACCATGACGGCGATACGCAGACTGCGAATCATTGATACCGAGGACGAGGCAAAGGCCCCGGTATCCGGGCCGGCCATCCGTGTCGCGATCGCGACACAGGACATGAAGAACCTGAACGCTCATTTCGGCTCAGCCAAAAAATTCGCGATCTATGACGTGACCAGGACTGGCTGGAACCTGATCGAGACCGTGGCGTTCGATACTGTTTCTGACGAGCAGGGCACGCACGCTGCCGGCGGCGAGGATCGCATCGCGCCGAAGGTGGCGGCGCTCGCAGGCTGCCATCTTCTTTTCTGCCTTGCCATCGGCGGCCCATCAGCGGCCAAGGTGGTCAGTGCCAAGATCCATCCGATCAAGGTGGCGGCGGTGCAGTCGGTGGACGCAGTGCTGGAGCGCACCCGCATCATGCTCAACGGCACGCCGCCGCCATGGCTGCGCAAGGTGCTTACCGAAGCCGGTGCCGCGCCGGCCAAACCATCCTTCGTAGACGACGACTGAGTTTCAAGGAGACGTCCGTCATGGCTCAGATCGCCGCAAAATTCGTCGCCGTCGAAGCCACGCTCGCCGACGCATCCGCGCTGGCCACGCCGTTTCTGCAAACGCTGGTTCGGCTGATCCGCGCGCAGGACAGCTATGGCGCATGGGAAAAGAAGTCCGACGCCGAGATCCTGAAGGACTACGTCATCACCAGGGAACAACGACGGGCGTTGCCGATCATCGGCGATCCGGATCCCGACATTCTCTGGCGTGTCGAACAGTACTATGCCGCCATCGGGCTCTGCATCGAGAAGGAGACCGGGATGGTGGCGAGCCCGATGATGAGCATGCACCACGAGGGCTTCGGTCGGGTGATCCTGACCGCTGGTCGCCTGGTGGCGTTGTCGAAGCTGCATCGCGACGTGCATCGCTTCGGCTTCGACAGCCTATCCGCACTCGCCGCCGAGGGCGCAAAGCAAGTCACTGCCGCCGCCGAAATGATCCAAAAATATTCCGAGGTGGCGAACGCGTAAGCGCTCGCATGGCGCGCGCGGCATTGAAGGAAGCAAAGGTCAAAGTGGCTTGAAGACGATGAGAGAAAGGACGGCTCACGCCGCAGGCAAGGACATCATGTTCAGCACCCGCAACGGCACCCCCTGGGAACCATCTTACATTGTCGCCATCAATGGCGAGAAATGCATCGGCTGCGGGCGCTGCTACAAGGTGTGTTCGCGCGACGTCATGCGTCTGATGGGTGTCAACGAGGACGACGAGCTCGTCGCCTGCGGACCGGAAGACGACGACGAGGAGTTCGTGCGCAAAGTAATGGTACTTGACAGTCCCGGTAATTGCATCGGCTGCGGCTCTTGCGCCCGCGTATGCCCGAAGAGCTGCCAGACACACGAAAAGGCCAGCGTGCTGGCCGCAGCGTGAGAAATTCCATGGCAGTCCACGCTCTAAGCAACTATTCCAACAACCGGTCAGTGACATACCGGTTGCTTATGGGGCGTAGCGTTGCCGATGCTGTGATCGTAAAAGATCGCGACTTTGACGCCCACGTCTTCGCGTGCCTGCTCGCTGTGGCGGCGATGGAAGAAGGCACGCTCGGCGAACGTCTTGGGCTCTGTTGCGAAGATCTCACGGCCCTGGTCGAGCGCTGGTTCCCCCATGCGCGCGCCCTGTTCGCCTGGCAGGTATCGGGAGCCGACAAGGAGGACGACGAGATCGTCATGGTGCGCGATCTCTTGCTCGCACATCGCTCGACACCCGGAGACGACAGCCGCAGGCTTGCCGCTATGATTGCACGCCGGGCGATGGAACCGAACCATTTGTGGGAAGACCTTGGTCTACGCGATCGCTCCGAATTGTCGCGCCTGCTTGCGCGCCATTTCGGGCCGCTGGCCGTCCGCAATACGAAGAATATGCGCTGGAAGCGTTTCTTCTACCGTACCTTGTGCGAGGCCGACGGCGTCGTCATGTGCTCGACCCCGGTATGCTCGTCGTGCGGCGATTTCGATCTCTGCTTTGGCGACGAGAGCGGCGAAAGCTGCCTTGCTTACACACGCCGCGAGTTGGCCTTGACGGTGGTGACGGCAGCCTGATCGTCGCCACCTGCGCATCAACGCATTGACAGCCACGAGCTTTGACGAATTCGGCTGGCGGCGCATTGGCCATCATGTCTGCAGCGTGTGCGACATGCCATAGGGCGTAGCATTTGCGACGCCTGTCGCAATCCTGACAATCCTCGTCATGAGGAAAACAAGAGCTATTTCAATGGCATATGGAAACGCGAAGGCATGGCATGGTCGTTGCTCCTGATGATCACCAAGAGCTTCGAACGTGGAGAGCCCTCATGATCGTCCTCACCTCGGAAGCTGCCTCTGCGGTCAAGAACGCCATGGCTCGCACCGGCAAGACCGAGGCGGGATTGCGCATCATGATCGAGACCGGCGGCTGCGCCGGCCACAAATATCTGATCGGTCTCGATGCCGAGCCGCGCTCCGACGATGTCGTCGTCGAGTCCGCCGGCGTCAAGGTGTTCATCGATCCCGATTCGCAATCGCTGCTCGCCGGGTTGCGGGTCGATTTCGTCGAGAGCCTCGAAGGCTCGGGGTTCACCTTCGATAATCCGAACGCCGCATCGAAATGCTCGTGCGGCAAGTCCTTCGGCTGACAAAAAGCGCGAACAAGCAGACAGAGGCGGCAATGTGGGACTACACCGACAAGGTCAAGGAATATTTCTTCAACCCCAAGAACGTCGGCGTGCTGGCGGATGCCGACGCCGTCGGCGAGGTCGGTGCCATCGCCTGCGGCGATGCGCTCAAGCTGATGCTGAAGATCGATTCGGTGACGCAGGTGATCACCGACGCGCGATTCCAGACCTTCGGTTGCGGCTCGGCCATCGCCTCGTCTTCGGCGGTCACCGAGATGATCATCGGTAAGTCCATCGATGAAGCGCTCAAGATCACTAATGCAGATATCGCCGACTTCCTCGGTGGCCTGCCGCCAGAGAAGATGCATTGCTCGGTTATGGGCTACGAGGCGCTGCAGGCGGCGATCGCCAAATATCGCGGCGAGGAGTGGGAAGACGATCATGAGGAAGGTGCGCTGATCTGCAAATGCTTCGGTGTCGATGAAGGCGTGATCGAGCGAGCGGTGCGCGTCAACAAGCTCACCACGCCTGAGCATGTCACCTTTTACACCAAGGCCGGCGGCGGTTGCCTCACCTGTTTCGAGCAGGTCGAGGAAGTGCTCGCCCGCGTCAACGCCGGCATGGTCGAGGAGGGCACGATCGGGGCCGCGCAGGCTTATCGCGTCGGCTCGGTCGACCCGCGCTCGCTCAAAGCAAAACCGCGGGTGAACGGAACCGGGAACGGCGCGGCGAAATCGGCCGGCATCGCGCTCAACGGCAAGGCGACCGCACCGAAGCAGAGTCCGCTCACGCCGACGACTGCGGCGGGCACCGGCGCCAAATTGACCCTGCTGCAGAAGATCAAGCTGATCGAGAGCGCGGTCGAGGAGCTACGCCCGTATTTGCGGCAGGACGGCGGCGATTGCGAACTCGTCGATGTCGACGGCAATTCCGTCATGGTTAAGCTGTCGGGCGCCTGCATCAATTGCCAGATGGCATCGGTGACCATCGCCGGCGTGCAGGAGCGGCTGGTGCAGAAGCTCGGCTTGCCGCTCCGCGTGGTGCCAGTGCGGTAAATCGTGCAAAGGCAGAAAGTCCCATGAAACCTGTCTATTTCGACAACAATGCCACTACCCGGGTCGATCCTCGCGTCGTCGAGGCGATGCTGCCGTTCTTCACCGAGCAGTTCGGCAATCCATCCTCAATGCATGCCTTCGGCGCCAATGCCGGCGCGGCAGTGAACTGCGCGCGCGGCGAGCTACAGAGTCTGCTCGGTGCCGGGCACGACCATGAGATCGTGTTCACCTCCGGTGGGACCGAAAGCGACAATGCCGCGATCTTATCCGCGCTCGAGGCTAACCCGCGCCGGCGCGAGATCATCACCAGCGCGGTCGAGCACCCGGCGGTATTATCGCTGTGCGCGTGGCTGGAGAAGAACAGGGGTGTCCGCGTCCATGTGATCCCGGTCGATTCAAAAGGACGGCTCGACCTGGATGCCTATGAGGCAGCATTGTCGGATCGCGTTGCAATCGTCTCTGTCATGTGGGCGAATAACGAGACCGGCACCATTTTCCCAGTTTCCCAACTTTCCGACAAAGCTAAGGCGGTAGGCGCGCTATTCCACACCGACGCTGTCCAGGCGGTTGGCAAGATTCCCATGGATCTCAAGTCGGCCGCGATCGACATGCTCTCGCTGTCCGGCCACAAGCTGCACGCACCCAAGGGCATCGGAGCGCTCTATGTGCGGCGAGGCGTACGCTTCCGCCCGCAGATGAAGGGCGGGTACCAGGAGCGCGGCCGCCGAGCCGGCACCGAGAACACGCCGGCCATCGTCGCGCTCGGCAAGGCGGCGGCGCTCGCCGCTCTCTCCATGGCGCAAGTGAATACCCGCGTGCGCGGGCTGCGCGACCGGCTGGAGCAGGGGCTCATCCAACGGATCGGCCACTGCTTCGTCACCGGCGATCCCGACAGCCGCTTGCCCAACACGGCCAATGTCGCGTTCGAGTATATCGAGGGTGAAGGCATCCTGCTCCTTCTCAACAAGGAGGGCATCGCCGCTTCATCCGGCTCGGCCTGCACTTCCGGGTCGCTTGAGCCCTCGCATGTGCTGCGCGCCATGAATATCCCCGATACCGCCGCGCACGGTGCCATCCGCTTTTCGCTGTCACGCGACAGCACCGATGACGAGGTCGATCGCATCCTCGCGGTGATGCCGGATATCGTCGACAAGCTGCGCGGCATCTCGCCGTTCTGGTCGAAGGAGGGGGCGCCGCAGGCGTTCGATCCGGCATATGCATGACCACATCGACAACAACGACCGCCGTCCCCGCGTTGCCGCGCCGGCGAAGTTTGCTCCGGTGGTGCTCAACGACACCACCTTGCGCGACGGCGAGCAGGCTCCCGGTGTCGCCTTCAGCGCAGCCGAGAAAGTAGCGATCGCGCGCGCGCTGTCGCGCGCCGGCGTCACCGAGATCGAAGCCGGCACGCCGGCCATGGGACACGAGGAGATCGCGGCCATCCGCGCCATCGTTGAGGCGGAACTGCCGCTGACCCCGATCGCCTGGTGCCGCATGCGCATGGAGGACGTCGACGCGGCGCTCGCCAGCGGTGTATCGATGGTCAATTTGTCCATTCCGGTATCCGACATCCAGATCGGCGCGAAGCTGCGCGGGAGCCGCGCTAACGCCCTCGACATGATTGAGCGCGTCGTCGGCTATGCGCGGTACGAAGGCCTCGCGGTCGCTGTCGGCGGTGAGGACGCCTCGCGCGCCGATATCGATTTTTTGGTCGAGGTAGTGACGGCGGCGAAGGCTGCAGGCGCCCGTCGATTCCGCGTCGCTGATACTCTTGGTGTGCTTGATCCGTTCTCTGCTTACGCGCTGATCAGGGCGTTACGCCAGGCGACCGATCTCGAATTGGAAATCCACGCTCACGATGATCTGGGCCTCGCCACCGCCAACACGCTTGCCGCGGTCAAGGCGGGCGCGACGCATGCCTCGGTGACGGTGGTTGGGCTCGGTGAGCGTGCCGGCAATGCGCCGCTGGAAGAGGTCGCGGTAGCATTGACCCAGCTCTACGGACGCGAGACCGGGGTCGTGCTGACCGAGCTTGCCGACGTAGCGGCAATCGTCGCGACTGCGGCAGTGCGTCCGATTCCGCTCAATAAGGCGATTGTCGGCGATCACGTTTTCACCCATGAGTCGGGCATCCACGTTGACGGTCTGCTCAAGGACCGCCGTACCTATCAGGCGCTCGACCCGGCGCTTCTCGGCCGCTCGCATCGTTTCGTCATGGGCAAGCATTCGGGGCTCGCCGCGATCGCCGCCTCGCTCTCCGAACTCAAGCTGCAGGCGAGCCCGCGCGAACTTCCCGCCATTCTCGCCCAAGTGCGCCGCCATGCGATCGCGACCAAAGCAACAGTCACGGCCGAGGCGCTGGCCGGGATGTTGGCCGAAATCCGCCATGCAGCGCTTGAACACTGTGGATGAGGCAACCATGGGCGAGATGATCGATGTTTCCACCGGCAATATTCTCGACAAATTGAAGGCGTCGTCGTCAGCCGAAGACATCTTCGAGCTGCTTGGCGTCGGTTATGATTCCAAAGTCATGAATGTGGCGCGGCTGCACATTCTGAAGCAAATGGGCGACTATCTTGCTTGCGAAGATCTTGCCGACATTCCCGACAGCATCGTAACGGCGCGCTGCAAGGCGGTCCTCGAACGCGCTTACGAAGATTTTGTGAGTGCATCGCCGCTGCAGCGTCGCGTCTTCAAGGTCTTGAAAAACGCAGTGGCGCCGCCAAAGCCCGCGAACTTCGTGCCATTTGACGCATTGCTGAAATGAGACGTCAGAGGAGCAAGAAGCTTCGAACTCGCAAGGGAAAGAAAACATGACAATTGCTCTGACAAATCCTCCTGTCCCTGACCGCCGCACGCCGCCACCATCCGCGCCGGAAGCTGTCGTGATGCGTTTTGCCGGGGATTCCGGAGATGGCATCCAGTTGACCGGCGGTCAGTTCACGCTGTCGACGGCGCTCGCCGGCAACGATCTCGCCACTTTTCCTGACTTCCCGGCGGAGATCCGCGCGCCGCAGGGCACGACCTTTGGCGTGTCGGCGTTTCAGATAAATTTCGGCTCGACATCGATCGACACGGCCGGCGATGCTCCCGATGTGCTGATGGCGATGAATCCGGCCGCGCTGAAGGTGAATTTGGCCGCGCTTCGCATCGGCGGTCTGATCATTGCGGACACCGGGGCATTCGATGAGCGCAATCTGGAAAAGGCGGGTTACCCGAGCAATCCGCTGGATGACCTCAGTCTCGCGCACTATCAGGTGATTGCCTTCGACATCACCCGTCTGACATTGGAGGCTGTTAAGCCGTTTGGGCTGAGCAATCGCGAAGCGCTCCGTTGCAAGGCGATGTGGGCGCTTGGACTGGCGCTGTGGATGTTCGATCGCGATCGGCGACCCTTGATCAAGGCGCTGCAAACGAAATTTGGCGCAAAGAGCGACAAGCTGGTCGAAGCCAATATCGCGGTGCTGAACGCCGGACACGCCTATGGCGAGACGGCTGAAATCGGCAGGCCGCTCAAACAGGGCCGGGTCCCACCCGCCGAAATGGCGCCCGGCGTGTACCGTACGGTGACCGGCGGCGAGACGATCGCGCTCGGGTTGGTGGCCGGCAGCCAACTCGCCGGCCTGCCGATGTTCCTCGGCTCCTATCCGATCACGCCGGCGAGCCCGATTCTGCACCACTTGGCGAGGCTGAAAGAATACGACGTCACGACGTTTCAGGCCGAAGACGAGATCGCGGCGATCTGCTCGGCCATCGGTGCCTCCTATGCCGGCCACCTTGGCGTCACCTCGTCGTCGGGTCCCGGGGTCGCTCTCAAAGGCGAGGCGCTTGGACTTGCCATCATGTCCGAACTGCCGCTGGTCGTGGTGAACTGTCAGCGCGGTGGACCATCGACCGGGTTACCGACCAAGACCGAACAGTCGGACCTGTATCAGGCGGTTTACGGCCGCAACGGCGACGCCCCGTTGGTTGTCATAGCCTCGCGAAGCCCGTCCGATTGTTTCGATGTCGCGATCGAGGCAGTGCGCTTGGCAGTTCAATTCATGACACCAGTCATCTTGTTGACCGATGGCTATATCGCCAATGCCGCCGAGCCTTGGCGCATTCCGGATCTGGCGGCCTACCAGTCCTTTGCAACTGAGTTTTTCAGTAAGGTGCCGGTCGAGGGCAGGATCAACCCGTACCAACGCGATCCGCAAACTCTCAAGCGTGTTTGGATCAAACCCGGCACGCCTGGCCTCACGCACCGAATCGGCGGCATCGAGAAGGGCTTTACAACTGGCGAAATCAGCTATGAGCCTGCCAATCACCAGAAGATGACGGATACCCGCAAGGCCAAGATCGACGGTATCGCTAAGTTCATTCCCGAGCAGGGGATGTCGCTAGGTGATCCCGAAGGAAAACTTGCCGTCGTCGGATGGGGCTCGACTTACGGATCTATCCAGCAGGCCGTGCGGCGGGCGCGGGCGCGCGGTGCCGACGTCAGTCATATCCATCTGCGGTACCTGTGGCCGCTGCCGAGAAATCTCGGGCCATTGCTGCGGAACTACCAGCGCATTCTCGTTCCGGAGATGAATACCGGGCAATTGACGACAGTTCTCCGCGATCAGTATCTCGTTGATGCCAAGCCGCTCAACAAGGTCTCGGGTCAACCGTTCATGATTGCCGAGATCGAAGCCGCCATCGAACAGGCCTTGGCCTGAGGAGCTGCCCATGAACGCGATGCCGAAGTTCTTGCCCGCCGATTTTGCCTCCGACCAGGAGGTGCGCTGGTGCCCCGGCTGTGGCGACTATTCGATCCTCAAGGCCGTACAGCGAACGCTTTCGCAGATCGGCGCCAAGCCGGAGAATACAGTCTGCATCTCCGGCATCGGATGCTCCAGCCGCTTCCCGTATTATCTCGAGACCTATGGCTTCCACACGATCCACGGCCGCGCGCCAGCGATTGCCACTGGCGTGAAACTGGCCAATCCGGCGCTGGATGTGTGGATCGTGACCGGCGACGGCGACGGCCTGTCGATCGGCGGCAATCACATGTTGCATCTCTTGCGCCGCAACTTGGATTGTCAGGTTCTGCTTTTCAACAACGAGGTTTACGGCCTGACCAAGGGGCAATGCTCACCGACGAGCCGCACCGGCACGCGTTCGCCATCGACGCCGTTCGGCTCGGTAGAAAGGCCGATCAATCCGTGCGGGTTCGCGCTCGGGGCCGGTGCGCGGTTCATCGCGCGCTCGTACGACGTGGCGCAGAGCAAGATGCCCGACGTTCTCAAGCGCGCGCACTCACATCGGGGAGCGAGCTTCGTCGAGATCTATCAGAACTGCATCGTCTACAATGATGGAGCGTTCGAGAGGTTCGCGGGCAAGAAGGCAGCTCCGGACGCGCTGCTCTGGCTCGAGGCAGGCAAGCCGATGCTGTTCGCCAACGGCAAGAAGGGCTTGCGGCTCAACCGAGAACGCCTGAAGCTTGAAGTCGTGCCTGTGGCCGATCAAAACTCGGTGGCAGCGGATGTTCTCGTCCACGATGAGACCAACAGGTCAATCGCCCAACTTCTGATCGATATGCCCTTCGGAAGCTTTCCCACGGCGCTCGGAGTCATCTATTGCGATCCGACGCCGGCGTTCGACAGTGCCGTCATCGAGCAGAACAACAAGGCATCGGCCGGCAAGAAGCGAGACCTCAACGCGCTGCTGCGTAGGGGAGATACTTGGTCGGTCGATGGTGATCCGCGTATCGGAATCGGCTGAAGTTCATCCACTGCAATGAAGCTCCGCTTTCAATCGGACGCGACGGGTCGGATGGTGAAAGATCGCGGCGCTGTGGGCGAGGCTGAGCTATCGCCGCGCACGCGGGACCGGAGCTAGAGGAGAGTGCGATGATCGAGGAGAGATTTGACGCGGTCGTCGTCGGAGCCGGAATTCCGGGAATGCCGCGGCCTTCACCATGGCAAGGCGCGGTATGAAGGTGTTGCAGCTTGAGCGCGGCGAACAGCTGGCTCAAGAGCTACACTTGAACGCGCCGACGTCTTGGTAATGCTGGATTCGAACCGCCGCATGGCAGAGTCAAATCCGCTGCCTTACCGCTTGGCTACGTCGCAATTCCGTCAGTCGATGCGCCTGCAGCCATTTTGCAAAACAGTCGCTCTTCGATCTTTTCACGAAAAAGTCCGACGCGGAGTGATCGTCGCGTAGCGTGCAGTCTTGGCGGCCCAGGGATATTTATCACGCCGCTCCGAGCGGACTGGTCAGGATACGTCCAGGAAACGAGGCCGGCGCGATCAATGTTCCGTGGTCGAGCACAAGCTCGCCGTGTACCCAAACCATGTCGATGCCTGCGGGCCGCACCAGCGGGTCGATGTAATCGTTGCGTTCGCCGACGGTTTCGGAGTCGAACAGCACTAGCGACGCGTCGGCGCCAATCTTTAGCGTTGGATCGGGCAGGTTGAGGAAACGACACGGCAGCGTCGCCATGCGCCAGATCATCTGCGCGAGCGGGATTCCCATCTCACGGCCCATGCGCAGCGCCTTGGGGAAGGCGCCGAGCGCGCGCGGATGTGGCTTCTGCCCGGGACCAGGCATCAGCCCGTCGGTGCAGATCGCCATGGTTGGGCGGCGGAAGAAGCGTTCGACGGTGGCATCGTTGCCATAATGGGTGATGATAGCGATCTCGCCGTCGTTCTCGGCGAAGAAGTCGAAAACCGCATCGTAGGCCGCGCCGCCGTTCGGATCGGCGGCGCCGGCGGCACGGGCGACGTCGGCGAGCCGCAAACCGAGGTAGCGATCGCCGACGCCCGGTTTCACGCCGGCGATCTGAATGCCCTGCAAGCCGCCGCAGAAGGCGACGAAATTGTCCCAGCTCTTGGTGTCGTGCCGTATCTTGTCCGCCATGGCGCGTCGCTTGGACGGATCGCGCAGCCGCGCCAGAAATTCGGCGCGCGAGCCGGCGCGCATCTCCGGCGGAAAGATCGCGTCGCCAGTGGTCGAGCCGGCGGTGTAGGGATACATGTTCTCCATGGTGGGAATGAGGGAGCCGGCGTCGGCGAGAATATCCTCCAGCTGCGTCATGGCGGCGTAGTTGCGCGCCCCCGCGATCTTGGAGTGCTCGTTGCAATAACCGCCGCCGCCGTCGATCGCCGCCTCTACCACCTCCTTGAGGCTGGTGACGATGTTGTCGCTCTCCGAGCGTAGATGCGGGAACAGCGCCCCCGGCTTCACCTCGTTGAAGGCGCGCACCAGCGCCGTGATCTCGCGCTGGTCGCAATAGACCGCCGGGTTGTAGACGAGCCCGGTGGAGAGCCCAAGCGTGAGCCCGGCCTCGCGCCGCACCACGTCCTGCATGGCGGCGATCTCGCCATCGGTGGCGACACGGGCGAGATTTTCCATCACCACCCGGCGCACTGCCGAATGTCCGAGATAGATTCCCATGTCGGTGACCGAGCGGCTGCGATGCCAGGACAGGAAATCGGCCATCGTGCTCCAGGTCCATTCGCCGTCGATGGCGCCATCGAGCGGCTTGAGCTGCGCGGCATATTGTGAGCGCTGGCGCTCTACCACGGGCGCCGGCGACAGGCCGTCGACGCCACAAATTCGTTTGGTGACGCCACCGAGAATTGCCAGCTCACAGCTTCGCGGCAGCCCGCTGCCACCGATGATCGTCCCGCCGAGCGCGCCGTGATTGTGAGTGTCGACGAAGCCCGGCGCCAACGCACGGCCGGCGCCGTCCACCCGCCGGTCGGCGGCGGCGGCTTCGCTCGGCGGAATGTCGCCCAGGCGGACGATGCGGTCGTTCTCGATCAAGACGTCACCGGAAAACGGCGGTGTGTGACCGTCGCCATTGACGATTTGCGCGTTGCAGATGAGCTGGCGCATCACTCCGCCAATTCCAGCAGGAGGCGAAGCAGCACATCCGCGCCGGCGCCGAGATCGGCGGGAGCGGTGTATTCCTCGACGTTGTGACTGATGCCGCCTACGCTGGGAACGAAGATCATGCAGGCGGGGCAGACTGCCGCCATGATCTGCGCGTCATGGCCGGCGCCGCTCGGCAGGCGCTTCACCGGCAAGCCGAAATCCCGCGCGATCGCCTCGACACGACCGACCAAATGCGGCGCGAAGCCGACCGGAGCAAAACGGGCGAGCGGTCGCCGCGTGAGGCCGACGCCCTCAGTGGCGGCGGCTCGCTGCGCAAAGTCGAACAGGCGGCGTTCGGCGTCCTGCAGGCGATCCTCGTCGGTATTGCGCAGGTCGACCGTCATCACGACGTGGTTGGGAACCACATTGACGAGGTTGGGCGACAGCGTCAGTGCGCCGACCGTGGCGACCTGATAGCCGTCAAGCGCTTGAGCTATTTTGCGCGCGCATACGGTGATCTCGGCGGCGACATAGCCGGCGTCCTTGCGCATGCGCATCGGCGTGGTTCCGGCGTGGTTCGACTGGCCGGTGAGAGTGAATTCGCTCCATGAAATGCCCTGGACGCCCTCGACCGCGCCGATACGGAAACCCTCCGCTTCCAGCACCGGCCCCTGTTCGATGTGCAGCTCGACATAGGTGTGAGCACGCGGCCGCCCGACTGGCTCAGGGCCGGCATAGCCGATGCGCGCGAGTTCATCGCCGGCGGTTGCGCCGTCGATGCCCTTGGTGGCAAGCGCCTCCGCCAATGACAGCTGACCGGTATAGACCAGGCTGCCGAACATATCGGGCTGGAACCGCGAGCCCTCCTCGTTGGTGAAGAAAGCGACCGCTAATGGCCGCTTGGTGGTGATCTCGGCATCGTTCAGCGTGGCAATCACTTCAAGGCCGGCGAGAACACCGAGGGTGCCGTCATAGCGGCCGCCCGTGCGGACCGTGTCGATATGGCTGCCGGTCATCACCGGCGGGCCAACCTCAAGCCCGGCGCGGATACCAACCACATTTCCGATTGCGTCGATTTTCACAGCAAGACCGAGGTCGCGCATCCAGCCCACGACAAGATTGCGGCCCTCGCGATCCTCGTCGCTCAGCGCCAGCCGGCAGACGCCGTCACCGGCAATGCGTCCGACTTGCGCCAACTCTTGAAGGCGTCGGCAAAGTCGATCGCCGTTGATGCGAAGATTGTCCCGCATATTGGGCCGTTCCGGCACTCTTAAATCCCGTAAATCCCGCGCACGAAATCAGAGCGTCGATCGGGGGTCAACAAAAATATGAAATATAAGTTTTTTTGTTGCGGGGATATGAAACATATGTTTCATATCCCGCCATGGACCCGCTGGTTCACCGAATTCGGGACACGTATGATGCGCTGCCGGTCAGCGAGCGGAAGCTGGCCGAGTTGATTCTGGAAATGCGGGGCGACCTGGCAGCCTATTCAGCTACCGAATTGGCAGCCCGCGCCGGCGTGTCCAAGGCGACCGCCGCCCGGCTGGTGCGCCGTCTCGGCTATGCGGATTTCCATGAAATGCGCCAGCAGGCGCGCAATCGGTATCATAACGGCTCGCCGCTCGCCGAACTGTCCAACACGCTGGGTCTCGAAGGAACGCTGGCCCAGCATCTCGGGCACGACATCGCCTGCCTCACCCGCACGAGCGAGACGATCCCTGCCGGCCACGCGCAAGCTGCGGTGAATATCCTCGCCGACGCCCAACGCGTGACCGTGGTCGGTTTTCGCAACAGCTATCCGCCCGCCATTTACGCCCGCGAGCTGCTGGTGCAGGTGCGGCCGCAGGTGAACCTGCTGCCGGTCCCCGGCCAGACCGTGTCCGAGGAATTGTCCGACCTTGGACCGGGCGACGCCATTTTGGCGTTCGGCTTCCGCCGGCGCCCGCCGGTGCTGGGACGAATTCTCCGTATCGCCGCCGCCGCCAAGACGCGGACGGTCTTGCTGGGAGATTCCTCGCTCGGCGAGATCAGCAAATCGGCCGATATCGTGTTCCACTGTTTCAGCCGCGGTTCCCGCCTGTTCGATTCCTACGTCGCCGCCATGAGCCTCGTGAACTACCTCGGCTCCGGCGTCGCGCTGGCGCTCGGCGTATCGGCGCAGGAGCGATTGCGGCGCATCGAGGCGATGCATGAGGAATTCTGCGATCTCGAGCCCTGACGAGGGAAATTCCGCAATGAAGTCGGTCTCATTCAACCTCAACGGGACGCCACGGCAGGTTCAGGTTCCACCCGAGCGGACTTTGCTCGACGTATTGCGCGAGACGTTCAAGGTGAAGTCGGTCAAGGACGCCTGCTCGCCGCAGGGTCTGTGCGGCTGCTGCCTGACGCTGATCGATGGCCAGCCGAAGAACGCCTGCATGGTGAAAGCCGACAAGGTGGCCGGCCGTTCGATCGTCACCCTCGAAGGCGTTTCCGACAACGAGCGCAAGCTTTATGCCGACGCATTTCAGGCGGCCGCGGGCCTGCAGTGCGGGTTTTGCACACCGGGTATCGTGCTGCGCGCCAAATGGCTGACCGATCAGGACCGTTCGCTTTCGCGCGCCGACATTGCGCGCGCCATTGACGGGCATCTGTGCCGCTGCACCGGCTACACGAAGATCATCGATGCGATCGAAATGATCCATGCCGCCAAGCATCATGGCGGCCCGCTGCCCGCACCGGTCTTGGACGGCGGCGTTGGCCGGTCGCTGCAGCGTTATCAAGGCGCGGAGTTGGCGCTGGGGTCGCGACCGTTCGTCAACGACCTCGACGTGCCAGGACTGCTGCACGGCGTGATCGTGCTGTCGCGCCATGCACGGGCGCTGGTGAAGCGGATCGACGTATCGAAGGCGCTTGCGATACCCGGCGTCGTGGCAGTGGCGACGGCGAAGGACGTGCCAGGCGATCGCTGGGTCGGCCTGATCTACAAGGACTGGCCGTGCTTCGTCGCCGAGGGCGAGGAGGTGTGCACTGTCGCTGATTGCCTCGCAGCCATTGCCGCCGACAGCGCGCATACAGCGCGCACCGCCGCCAAGCTGGTGGAGGTTGAGTATGAAGTGCGGCCCGCAATGGTCGATCCGGCGGAGGCGATCAAGCCGGGGGCGCCGCAGGTCAATCAAAAGCACGACAACGTGCTGCAAGTGACGCGCATCGACCGCGGCGACGTCGACGCGGCGCTCGCGGCCTCTGCCCATGTGGTGTCCGGCACTTGGCGGACCCAACGCATCGAGCAACTCTACCTCGAGCCGGATTCGACCTTGGCGGTTCCGGAAGCCGATGGGCGTCTGCACCTCTACAGTCAGGGACAGGGTATCTTCGACGACCGCCTTCAGGTCGCGGCGGTGCTCGGCATTCCCGAGAGCCAACTGTTCGTCGAACTGGTGCCCAACGGCGGTGCCTTCGGCGGGCGCGAGGACATGACTATCCAGGCGCAGACGGCGCTGCTCGCGCACCTCACCAAGCGCCCGGTGCGCATCACGCTAAGCCGCGAAGAATCTATCCGCATGCACACCAAGCGGCATCCGATCACCATGACCTATGCAGTCGGGTGCGATGCCGAAGGCCGACTGACCGCTGCGAAAGTCTCTCTGCTTGGCGATTCCGGTGCCTACGCCTCGGTCGGCGGCAAGGTGCTGGAACGCGCCGCCGGGCATGCCTGCGGGCCGTACCGGGTGCCCGCCATCGCGATCCAATCGATCGCCGCCTATACTAACAATCCGCCATGCGGCGCGATGCGCGGCTTCGGTGTCAACCAGACGAGCTTCGCCATTGAGGGCTGCATGGACCTGCTCGCCGCTAAGGTCGGCATCGACGGCTGGGAGATGCGCTGGCGTAATCTGCTACGGACAGGCGACGTGTTCACTACCGGTCAAGTGCTGGAGAAAGGCGTGGGTGTCGAAAAGACCTTGCTGGCGGTGAAGGACGCTTACTACACCGCGCGTGCCGAAGGGCGCGCGGTCGGTGTTGCCTGCGCGGTGAAGAATTCCGGCCTCGGTAACGGCGCCATCGAGTTCGGCAAGTGCTGCCTCGTTGTGGAGGCCGATGGCACCGTCGCCCTTCATACCGGTTTCACCGAGATGGGCCAGGGCCTGCTCACGGTGCTGATCCAATGCGCGGTGGAGGCGAGCAGGCTGCCGGCGAGCATCTTCAGGCCGAAAGTGAACACGCGGTTCGAACTTGGGGCCGGACAGACCACAGGGTCGCGCGCAACGCTTCTAGCCGGCCGGGCTGCGGCCGAAGCCGCGGCGAAGCTCAAGGTCGATCTCGACCAGGGGCTGGCGCTCGCCGATTTGGTCGGTCGCACCTATATGGGCGAGGTAAAAATCGACGACACTACTGCCCTCGGCACCACTAAGAACGGAAAGATCAAGACACACACGGCGTTCGGCTGGGCGACCCAAATGGTGGTGCTCGACGCCGCCGGAGCGGTCGCGCGCGTCGTCGCGGCGCACGACGTCGGTCGTGCGATCAATCCGCAGCAATGCGAGGCGCAATTGCAGGGCGCGGTGCACATGGGGCTCGGCTATGCGCTCACCGAGGAGCTTCCCTGTCGTGATGGCGTGCCGGTGACCTTCGACATGCGCAACATCGGTGTGTTGCGCGCCCAGCACATGCCGGAGGTCGAAGTCATCCTGGTCGAGGAATTCGAGCCCGAAGGTCCGTTCGGCGCCAAGGGCATCGGCGAAATCGGCCTGGTGGCGACCGCCGGCGCGGTCGCCGCAGCGCTGGAAGCGTTCGACGGAGAGCGCCGCATGACCCTGCCGATGAAGAATTCTCCCGCCGCGCGGGCCATCAATGTCGGCCGCATACCCGACACCGATCGCGACCAATGGCATTGACCGAGCCGCTGCTGATCGGCCCCGACCGTCACGGCCGTCGCGTCGCCGTGATGGACGGGATGATCGCGGCGTTGCCGCCCGCCGGCGCGCGCGTGCTCTCCTGTGGCGATGGCGAGATTGCCCCCGGCGCGGTTTGCGCGCACACCCATCTCTACAGCGGGCTTGCGCGCTACGGCATGCCGCGGGCCTCTCCAACGCCGGAAACTTTCGCGCAAATCCTCGAGCGGGTGTGGTGGCGGCTCGACCGTGCTCTCGACGCCGAGACGCTGCGCATGTCCGCCATGGACTATGTCGCGCGCGCGCTTCTTGCCGGTACCACCGCGCTCGTCGATCATCATGAATCGCCGCATCTGATCGAGGGATCGCTCGCCGTCCTTGCCGCGGCGTGTGAGCAGCTCGGCATGCGAGCGCTGCTTTGTTACGGCGCGACCGAGCGCAATTTCGGGCGCGAGGAGGCCGCGCGTGGTCTGGCCGAGTGCCGCCGCGTTCCGGCGTCGCCATTGATACGCGGCATGGTCGGTCTGCACGCGAGCTTTACCGTTTCCAACGACACCGTGCACGAGGCGGGTGCCCTTGCGCGCGAACTCGCCACCGTCTTGCACGTGCATGTCGCAGAGGATTCGGTCGATGTCGATGATGCCCGCTCGCGTGGCTTCGACGGCCCACTGGAGCGGCTCTCAGCGCTTGGCGCGCTGGTTCCCGGCTCGATCTTAGCGCATGGCGTGCACTTGAGCCGCGCGCAGGTGGAGCTGGCGGACGCGCAGTCTTGCTGGCTGGTGCAGAACCCGCGCTCGAACGAAGGCAACCGTGTCGGCTATGCCGATAACCTGCGCTACTCAAATCGGGTCGCGCTCGGCGCCGATGGTTGGAACGGCGACATGGCGGAGGAAGAGGCCGCCCTGTTCCGCCTTGCCGAGGATCATGCAGACGGTCGCGCCGCGCGCCGCCTGGCGACGGGGCATGCGCTGATCGCCGAACGTTTCGCCGCGGTTCCACAACCGCTTGCGCCCGGCGCGCTGGGCGATCTCGTGGTGCGGGAGAACGGCCGCGTCCGCCACGTCGTTGTCGGTGGGCGCACCGTGGTAAAGAACGGCCGCCTCGCCAACGGCGACACCGATGCGATCTCAAACGGCGCACAAAAACTTGCAGTCCGTCTTTGGGATCGCATGGCGGCGATGTGATTTAGGACGAAAGGAAGAGCAATGGCGCGTCTCGGACTTGAGCGCACCATCGTCGATGCGGCGGCGCTTGAACGGACGGTCGCGCGATTGGGCCAGGCCGGAGTAGTGCTGCCTACGATCGCGCAGCTGAAAGATCCTTCGACGATCCCCGCCGCTGTCCGCGCCGGGCTCGCCGACGTCGATCCCGACGGCCCGCACGCCCTCAACCTCTTTCGTGTGCACTGGTTCAACGGCGCCGATCGGAAGAGCCTCGTCTCACTGCCCGAACACGTGGAACTTCCGGCCGAGCTAACCGGGGTGAAGGCGCGCATCGTGCTCGCGCTGGGCAACCGGTTCCCTATGATCGGCGCCCACAAGGTGCTGGCCGCCTATGGCTGTCTGGTGCCGCGGCTGGTGACCGGCCAGTTCGATCCGGCGCGCGATCGCGCGGTGTGGCCCTCGACCGGCAACTATTGTCGCGGCGGCGTCGCCATTTCGCGCATCCTCGGCTGCCGCGGCATCGCCGTGCTGCCGGAGAACATGAGCCGCGAGCGGTTCGACTGGCTCGATCGCTGGGTGGTCGATCCCGCCGACATCATTCGCACGCCCGGCTCGGAAAGCAACGTCAAGGAAATCTACGACGCCTGCGCCGCGCTGGATCGCGATCCGACCAACATCATCTTCAACCAATTCTGCGAGTTCGGGAATTACCTGATTCACCGCGTCTGCACCGGCGCGGCGATGGAAAAGCTGTTCAGCGCGCTCGCGCAGAGCCGTCCCGGCGCCAAGCTTGCCGCATACGTCTCCGCCTCGGGATCGAGCGGCACACTCGCCGCCGGCGATCACCTCAAGGAGAAGCTCGGCGCGCGCATCGTCGCGGTGGAGGCGGCCGAATGTCCGACGCTGCTCTATAACGGCTTCGGCGAGCACAACATCCAGGGCATCGGCGACAAACACGTTCCCTACATCCACAACGTGATGAATACCGACGTGATCGCCGGCGTCAGCGACCAGACGACCGACATGTTATTGGTGCTGTTCAATACTGAGATCGGGCGAAAGTATCTGATCGAGCGCCGCGGCATCGACGCCGGGCTCGTCGCACGGCTCGCCGATCTTGGTCTGTCGTCCTTGTGCAATATGCTGGCGGCAATCAAGATCGCCAAATACTTCGATCTCGGTCCCGAGGACGTCGTTCTCACCGTCGCGACCGACGGCGCCAACATGTACGGCAGCGAGATCGCGAAAGCGGTCATGCGCTATTTCGGCAACCGGTTCGATGCGGTGGCTGCCGGCGAGACCTGGGGCCGCGCCCTGGCCGGCGCCAGCACCGATCATCTCATCGAAATGACCCAGATCGATCGCCGCCGCGTGTTCAACCTCGGCTACTTTACCTGGGTAGAGCAGCAGGGCGTGTCGGTGGAGGAATTTTCCGCACGAGCCAAGCAATCCTTCTGGAACGAGCTGCTCGGGTTGGTGCCGGCCTGGGACGCGATGATCGCCGAGTTCAACGCCAGGAGCGGCGCCGGCAAGACGCACGGTCTATGAGCGTGGAGATGCGCTTCCGCTGTCATGGCTGCGGCGCGACGGTCGATGCCGCCCGCGTTTTGCCGTTCCGCTGCCCGCACGCGGGCGCGGGCGATGACGTCGATCATGTGTTGATCGCGGAGCCGCCCGACGCGGCATTTCCGAGCGGAAGCGAGCGAAATCCATTCCTGCGCTATCGGACGCTGCTGTCGCCGTACCGTCTGGCGCGTGCCTCCGGTCTTTCCGACGCGGCCTGGAGCGAGATCGTGGAGGAACTTGACGCGGCGCTGCTTGCCGTCGACGGCCGCGGCTTCCGCATAACGCCGATGATCGAGCAGAAACGGCTGGCGGCAGCGCTGGGATTCAAGAATGCGCTGTGGGTCAAGGATGAGACCATAAACGTGTCCGGCTCGCATAAGGCGCGCCATCTCATGGGGGTGATGCTTTATCTGCGTGTGCTGGAAGTTGCCGGACTTCCGGCTGGCCAGGCGCTGCGCACGCGCCGTCTCGCGATCGCCTCCTGCGGCAATGCAGCGCTCGCCGCAGCGGTGATCGCGCACTCTGCAGACTGGCCGCTTGAGGTTTTTATTCCGCTGGATGCCGGTGCGGCGGTAAAACAGTCCCTGCAGAATTTCGGGGCGCGCATCGCCGTATGCGAGCGCCGCCCGGGCGAGACGGGCGATCCGTGCGTTCTGCGCTTTCGCGAGGCGGTCGCGCATGGCGCGATTCCCTTCGGCGTGCAGGGAACGGAGAACGGACTCGCGGTCGAGGGCGGCAGCACCCTTGCTTTCGAGATGGCGGAGGATTTTAGCGGCATCGGCGGCGCTCCCGATTTACTGTTCGTGCAAGTGGGGGGCGGCGCACTCGCAAGCGCACTGGCGCAAGGGTTCGCGCTCGCTTGTGCACGCGGCATCCTAGCGAAGATGCCGAAGCTGATCGCGGTGCAGACCGCGAGCTGCGCGCCGCTGGCGCGCGCCTGGAACAGATTGGACGGACTCGATCTTGCCGAAGCGGTGCGCCATCGCTCGCACTTCATGTGGGCTTGGGAAACGACGCCCGCGAGCCTCGCCAGCGGCATCCTCGACGACGAGACCTACGACTGGTGGGCCGTGATCGAAGGCCTGCGCGCGAGCGGCGGCAGGCCCGTGGTCGTGAACGAGGCCGCAATCGCCCGCGCCCGCGATCTCGCGTGCCGTTACACCGACGTTCAGGCGTCGGCGACCGGCACGGCAGGTCTTGCGGGCGCCTTGAACTTGCCGGACGACCATGGATCGATCGCGGTTATCTTCTCCGGAGTCGCGCGCTAACGCGCAATCATGCCGCGTGGAAGCTTGTCTATGGCCCGTATTAGGCGTTAGAAGATTATGGAATTAGCTGCGAACAGACAAAAATCGGCCCCGAGCTTCGCTGATCGCGCGGTGTCGACTGCGGCGATGATGTGATAGCGGCCGAAGAGTGAACATGGTTGATCTCACTCCGGTCCCTTTTGGGGTGCTGGCGACCCGCCTGTTTCGCGAGCTCGCGCAGAAGCAGGCGGCCTTTGACCTGCCCGTCGCGCGTTTCTTTCAGGGCGCCGCAATCGACCTGTCCGCCACTGTGCATGGTCGGCGCGTGTCGACCCCATTCGGCCCCGCCGCCGGGCCGCATACCCAGCTCGCTCAGAACATCGTGCTGTCGTGGCTGGCGGGTGGCCGGGTGATCGAGCTCAAGACGGTGCAGATCAAGGACAAACTCGCTATCCCGCGCCCCTGCATCGACATGCAGACCATCGGCTTCAACATTGAATGGTCGCAGGAGCTCACCCTCGAACAATCACTCGAGGAATACGTCAAAGCCTCGATGCTGATCGACATGCTGAAAGCGTCCGGATGGGCGCCGGCCTACGGCAGCACCGTGTTCGACATGAGCGTGGGTTACGACCTGGCCGGAATTTGCTCTCCGCGCGTGCGTACGTTCATGGCCGGTCTGATGGATGCGACGGCGATTGTCGCCAGGCTGCGCGATCAGATCCCGGACCCTCTCGCTCACCTGCGCGATATTCAGTTCGTGACTCGCATTTCCGATACCGTCACGCTTTCCACCTTTCATGGCTGCCCACCGCAGGAGATCGAGGCCATCGCCGCGTTCCTTCTGCGAGATGTGGGGCTGCACGTGGTGGTCAAGCTCAATCCGACCCTGCTCGGCCGCGCGGAAGTGACGGAGGTCCTGCACGAGCGACTAGGGTATCGCGAACTCAACGTGCCCGCCGCTGCGTTCGACAAGGATGCCACATGGGAGCAGGTGATGGGCATCGTCGACCGGCTCGGCGTCCTGGCTTACTCGCTTGACCGCGGTTTCGGCGTCAAATTCTCCAACACTCTGCTGGTCGACAATCACAAGAGCTTCTTCCCGGCGAGCGAGAAGGCGATGTACCTCTCCGGCCCGCCCCTGCACGTGCTGGCGATGCTGCTGGTGCGTCGCTTCCGCCAAATATTCGGCGACCGCTTTCCCGTCTCGTTCTCCGGCGGCATCGACGCCGGCAATTTCGCCGACGCGGTCGCGCTCGGGCTCAAACCGGTCAGCGTGTGCTCGGATCTATTGCAGAGCGGCGCCTATTCCGGCTACGCGCGTGGCCCGCGCTATCTTGTCAATCTCGTCAAACGCATGAACGCCGTGGGTGCCGCCGACAGCGATCTGTTTGCAATCAAAGCTTACGGCCAGGCGCAGGCGGCACTCGACGGTCTGGCGCTGCCGGCGGAGCAGGCGCGGGTCTGCCACGCTGCCCTGGTGCAAGGCGAAGACCTGCGTGCGGCAGCGGGCGAGGCCTTCGGCGCCTGGGTCTCGGCCGCCCACCTACTCAATACCGAAAGCTATGTCGAGCGGGTGCTGGCCGATCCGCGCTACGCAGCCGCTCGTAATGCCACACCGCCAAAGAAGATGGGCACGCGGCTGACGCTGTTTAACTGTCTCACCTGCGACAAGTGCATTCCCGTCTGTCCCAACGACGCGAACTTCGTCTTGGCAATCCCCAAGGGCCGGCTAGCGATGGAGCACCTGGTGCCGAACGGCGCGAGGTGGAGAAGCGAGCCGGCCGGCGTGATCGCGCTCGACAAGCCATGGCAGATCGGCGTGTTCGCCGACGCCTGCAACGAATGCGGCAACTGCGACGTTTTCTGTCCCGAGGATGGCGCGCCGTATCTTAGCAAACCCCTGTTTTTCGGCAGCGTCGCCGCATGGGCGGATGCGCCCGAGCGCGATGGCTTCGCCTTCGAGATGCTGGGGGAGGACGTGCGCCTGCACGGCCGTTTCAACGGACGAGCACTGTCAATCGAAAGAAATGGCGGCAGGCTGCGCTATCGCGGCGAGGGATTCGACCTGCATCTCGATCCTGCCGATGCCGCCGGCACCGCCGAAGGAGCGAGCGACGGCCCGGTCGATCTCACGCCGCTCAGAGTCATGGAACTCATACGGATCGCCGTGACCGCTCCGGACGCCGTCAATTTCATCAGTGTGGCGATAGCCGAGCACGCCGCGAAACCAGACGAAGACGCGAGGACCAAGCCATGGCATACATGATCGTCGCCTCCTTGTGCACGGCGTGCGGCGCCTGCGAATTCGAATGCCCGAATTCAGCAATCAGCATGGCGGCCGACGTCTACGCGATCGATCCATCCAAATGCCAGGAATGCAAGGGCGAGTACGACACCCCGCAGTGCGCAAAAGTCTGCCCGATTCCCGATACCTGCGTGCCGATGACTCTTCCGGGAGAGGCGGCGAGCAGTTCGTAACGGTTTTCTTGCAGACCGCCTGATGGTTAACGTCATGCAGTCCAACGAAAATTGCAATGGCGTGCGGTGTTCGGCGAGGGGAAATATCAATTTGTGTAGGAGGGTTGCAGAAATATCACGAGCCTGAAGAACCGAGCTCATTGTATCAGCATGTTGCTGCTTGTTTTTTAGCAGCGCTGATTATGCCTTGGGCAAATCGCCATACCGCCCAAGCTCAATCATTTTCCCGTCGGGCCGCATTCGGTCGAGGAAAGGTAGAGCCTCGTAGGAGCGGCCTCTGTAAAGCCGAATCAAAATAGGTAAGACGCCGAGTGAAGCGGATTATGCTTATACCAAGTCCCATTGATTAGAACCCGTGCGCCCATTGGCGCAATCCGATAGAAATGATTTTCCAGGGTTGGGCGACGAGCTTGTTCCGTGCACCGCAGCAATGATCGACGAGATCGTCGTGGGATTGCAAGGACAGCGCGTTCGTCGTTATTGATTTCCGTGACGTTGCCCGGCGGCATGGCGTTCGAGCGGACGGCAACGATTTCGATCGATCAATCCGATGACCACGCATGTAGAACGAGGGCTTTGCCATTATTTGCCTTCGTTCGTTCGTTGTGCTTTCCGCTAGGCGGACTATTATTGTTGAGTTCACAGCGCGCGCCATGACAAGAGATTCTCTGCAATTTCTCAGACGGGGTCGCACCGTGCGCCTCGACCGATTTCCTTCGCGCACCACCGTGCTCGATTGGCTGCGTCTGCAAGAACGGTCGACCGGCACCAAAGAAGGCTGCGCGGAAGGCGATTGCGGCGCCTGCGCCGTTGTACTCGTACGCGAGCGCGGCGGCCAGTTGGCCTACGAGCCGGTCAATTCATGCATCACGCTGCTCGGCCAGTTGGATGGAGCCGAGTTGATCACGGTCGAAGATCTTGCCGATGACGGCGCGTTGCATCCCGTCCAGGTGGCGATGGCCCGTCAGCACGGCTCGCAATGCGGATTTTGCACGCCCGGCATCGTGATGAGCCTGTTCGCCCATTACCACGAATGCAACGGCGTCTCGAGCCGCGACAAGATCAACGACGCGTTGGCCGGAAATTTGTGCCGCTGCACGGGATACCGGCCGATTGTGGAAGCCGGCCTGGAGGCCTGTAATGGCGGTGCCGACGACCGGTTCACCCGGAACGCCGCGCCGCGGCTGCAGGCGCTGCGCGCGCTCGACGACAAGGCCGATATCGTCGTCGGCGATGATGCCTCCTTTTTTGCGGCACCCGCGAGCGAGCAATCGCTCGCCCGGCTCTATGCGCAACATGCCGACGCCACGATCGTCGCTGGCGCCACCGACGTTGGGCTGTGGATCACCAAAAAACTGGCGGCGATCGAAAAGGTCATCCATGTCGGCCGCGTCGCCGAGCTTTGCGACATCGACGTGACCGCCGACGGCTACGCGATCGGCGCGACCGTGTCACTGGCGCGCGCCGCGCCGGTGCTGGGGTCGATTGATCCCGATATTGCCGAGGTGCTCCGGCGCTTTGGTTCCATACAGGTGCGCGCCTGCGGCACTGTCGGCGGCAACATCGCCAACGGCTCGCCGATCGGCGATCTTGCGCCGATGCTGATCGCGTTGGGGGCCACGCTCGAGTTGCGCCACGGCGACCGCATCCGCCAACTTCCCTTGGAAGACTTTTTTCTCGAATACGGCAAGCAGGACCGCAAACCGGGGGAATTCGTGCGTCGCGTGCTTGTGCCAAAACTGCCGCCAGCAACGCATTTTCGCGGCTACAAGATCACCAAGCGCATTGACGAGGACATTTCCGCAGTGCTGGCAGCATTTTACCTGAAAGTTGACGGCGGCCGGATCAGCGACGCAAGGGTCGCGTTCGGCGGAATGGCGGGTGTCCCCAAACGGGCGAAGACCGTCGAACAGAATCTGCGCGGGCTGTCGCTCGCCGATCCGCGTCGCTGGCGATCGGCCGCCGATGCCGTCAACAAGGACTTCAAGCCGCTGACCGATCTGCGCGCCAGCGCGACTTACCGCGGCCGCGTCGCCGGCAATCTGGTCATCAAGGCGCTCGCCGAAATTGCCGGCGTCAGCCCGGAAGTCACGCGTATCGCCAATCGCCGGATGGTTGCCGATGCTGCCGAATGACGCCGCTTTGCAGGCGCCGCTGCGCCATGTCTACAAGGCGTTGCCGCACGACAGCGGCGCCAAGCACGTGCAAGGCGCCGCCGAGTACGTCGACGATATTCCGGAGCCGGCGGGGACACTGCATGTCGCCGTCGGCGGCTCGCCGGTGGCGCGCGGAACCATTCGCCGGGTCGATCTGAGCGAAGTGCACAACGTTCCGGGTGTCGTCGCCGTCATCACGGCGGCGGATATCCCGGGAAACAACGATATTTCACCGGCGACTGCCGATGAACCGGTGTTTGCGCAAGACCGTGTCGATTTCCATAGTCAGCCGGTATTCGCGGTGATTGCGACGTCGCGCGATGCGGCGCGGCGAGCGGTGCTGCGCGGGAAGATCGAGGTCGATGCGGAGAAGCCGAACGTGTCCGTCGAAGAGGGCAGAGTGGCCGGCGAGAGCGTGCTTCCGGACTACGCCTTTATCAACGGCGACGTCGCCAAGGCGCTTGCCGCGGCGCCGTTACGCAGCGCCGGAGCGTTCCACATCGGCGGCCAGGAGCACTTTTATCTGGAAGGCCAAGTCGCACTCGCCGTGCCCGGCGAGGACGGCGCGATCCTGGTCTATTCGTCCACCCAGCATCCGAGCGAAGTGCAGCACATCGTCGCTCGCGTTCTCGCGCTGCCGGACTCGTTCGTGACCTGCCGCGTGCGCCGTATGGGCGGCGGCTTCGGCGGCAAGGAAACGCAAGCGACGCAATGGGCCGTGATCGCGGCCTTGGCGGCGCGCGCGACCGGCCGGCCATGCAAGCTCCGGCTCGACCGCGACGCCGACATGGTGATGACCGGCAAACGCCACGATTTCGCGGTCGAGTACGCGGTCGGCTATGAAGCCGATGGGCGCATCCGCGCCGTCGACCTCGATCTTGACGCACGGTGCGGATGCTCCGCCGATCTCAGCCTCGGCGTGGTCGATCGCGCCATGTTCCATGCCGACAATAGCTATTTCCTTGCCGAATTCAGGATCAATTCGCGGCGCGTCAAGACCAACACTGTGTCGAACACCGCGTTCCGCGGCTTCGGCGGCCCGCAGGGAATGCTGGCGATCGAGCGCGTGATCGACGCCATCGCCTGGAATCTCGGCCTCGATCCGCTCGACGTGCGCAAGGCCAATCTCTACAGCGCCGGGCGCGACCTCACCCCCTACGGCCAAACCGTCGAAGATCACGATGTAGCGCCGCGGCTGATCGAGCAGCTCGAACGTTCATCGAATTACCGCTTGCGGCGAAACGAAATCAGGGAATTCAACGCGCGTTCTCCGATTCTGAAGAGAGGGATCGCGTTGACGCCGGTAAAATTCGGAATTTCGTTCACACTCACCCACCTCAATCAGGCCGGCGCGCTGGTCCACGTCTATCAGGACGGCTCCGTTCACCTCAATCACGGCGGCACGGAAATGGGCCAGGGCCTGTTTCAGAAAGTGGCGCAGGTGGCCGCGGAAGAATTGGGCATCGGGCTCGAGCGTGTGCACATCACCGCCACCTCGACCGACAAGGTGCCGAACACCTCCGCCACCGCCGCATCGGCCGGCACCGACCTGAACGGAATGGCGGTGCAGCAGGCGGTGCGCGAAATCAGGGCGCGGCTGACGCGCTTTGCCAGCGAGACCTGGAACGTCTCCGAGGATCGCATCTCGTTCCGCGACGATCGGGTATTCATCGGCAACGAGAGCATTCCGTTTGGCGAATTAACCAAGAGAGCTCATGCCGGGCGGGTGCATTTGTCGGCGGCGGGGTTCTACAAGACGCCGAAGCTGCATTGGGATCGCGCCAAAGCCAAAGGTCGCCCGTTCTTTTATTATGCCTATGGTGCGGCATGCAGCGAAGTCGTGATCGACATCCTCACCGGCGAGATGAAGGTCGGGCGTGTCGATATCCTCCATGACGTCGGGCGCTCCATTAATCCCGCCATCGATATCGGCCAGATCGAAGGCGGTTTTGTCCAAGGCATGGGCTGGTTGACCACCGAGGAGCTCATCTATGATGAGCAGGGTCGCTTGCTCACCCACGCGCCGTCGACCTACAAGATACCCGTCGCCTCCGACGTGCCGGCCGACTTCCGGGTGGAATTATTCGATCACAGCAATCGCGAGGAAACGATCTATCGCTCAAAGGCAGTGGGCGAACCGCCATTGATGCTGGCGATTTCGGTCTTCGCGGCGATCGCGGATGCGATACATTGGCTTCATCCGGGCAAGCCGGTCGAGCTTGACGCCCCCGCAACCCCGGAAACGATTCTCAAGGCGATCGGCCCGGTCGATGCAGTGGCCGCGCTCGCGCCGCTCGCGCGCCAATTGGCTTAGCTTGCATCGATTGGCGCTCGAAGTATCTAGTGGAGCATGATCTTTTCGGAAGACCGGATTCCACCCCGGATCATGCTCTGAAGAGGTCAACGCTTGAAATGGGCGTAAGATGACGAAGGTGTGGGCCCGCATCCGGGAAGCGATCGAGCGGCACGGCAGCGCCGGCCTGGTGAGCGTGATCGACGCCGCCGGATCGGTTCCGCGCGAGGCCGGCGCCCGCATCGTCTTGCAACCGGACGGCGGTTTTTTCGGCAGCATTGGCGGCGGCCAGTTGGAATACGAGGCGATTGCGGCGGCGCGCGCGGCACTTGCGGCCGGCCGCGGCAAGGCGCAGTTCCGCGATTGGCCGTTGGGGCCCAATCTCGGCCAGTGCTGTGGCGGCAGGGTGAAAACGCTCACCGAAACCTTCGACGCCAACGATCTTGCGACGGTGCGGCGCTTCGAGGAGGCGGAGAAATCGGGAGCCTTCGTGGCCCTGAGCTCACTTGGTGAGGACGGACGGATCGCGCGCATGCTCGCGCCGCACGCCACGGCCGGCAAACGAACGGGAACGGCGGTGACGGCGTTCGAGAAGACGTCTTTCAATGAAAGGTTCGGCGAAGTGACCAAGCCTGTGCTGCTGTTCGGCGCGGGTCACGTCGGCCGCGCCGTAGTGCTCGCGCTCGCGCCGCTTCCCTTTACCGTCCGCTGGATTGACAGCCGGCCGGGTCAGTTTCCGCAGTACGTCCCCCAGAACGTCGTCACCGCCTGCACCGACGCTGCTCATCGCGAATTCGCCGAAGCGCCGCGTGACGCCATGGTCATTGTCATGACCCATTCGCACGCGCTCGACTTCGACATCACGGTCGGGGCGTTACAGCGGGGAACGTTTGATTTTGTCGGCCTGATCGGATCGGAGACCAAACGGGCGCGGTTCGTCAACTGGGCCCGGCAGATGGGCCTCGCGGACACTCAGATCGACCGTCTAGCTTGTCCGATCGGTATTGCGCAGATCAAGGGCAAAGAGCCCTCCGTGATTGCCGCGGCGATCGCCGCGCAACTCCTCATCGAGAGCGAGCGGGTCTCAGTGCCGCAGACGAGCCCGGCAACTCAGCCGGTGTGAGCGTGCCGACCGCCGCTCGGCCAGTGCGACCGAGGTCGTAGGCGATCTCAAGGAACGGGTGGCTTCGCAGGATCGAGCGCGGGTCGGCCGGCGATATAGGTCTGGCGCACGGCGCGGTCGTCGCCCAAGGTCATCAGGACGAAGAGTTCCTCTTCGAGATCGCGCGCCACTTCCATGCGATGCTCCATGGCGTGGGTGGCGCGCGCGTCGAGCACTACGAGATCGGCGAAGGCGCCGGGCACGAGCGTGCCGATCTCGTTGTCGAGGCCGAGCGCGGCGGCGTTGCCGCGCGTCATCAGATCGAAGGCGGCGAGCGCCGGCAGGTTCTGGCCCTGCAGCTGCATCACCTTGTAGGCCTCGGCGGCGGTGCGCAGCATGGAATAAGACGTGCCGCCGCCGACGTCGGTGGCGAGCGCGATACGCACGCCCGCCGCTGCGAGGCGGTCGTAATCGAAGAGCCCGCTGCCGATGAAGAGGTTCGACGTAGGACAGAACACCGCGACCGTTTGCGTGTCGCGCATTAGCGCGACTTCGGTGTCGTCGAGATGGATGCAATGCCCCATCAGCGAACGAGGGCCAAGGAGGCCGCAGCGGGCATACACGGCGGTGTAGCTCGGATCGTCGGGAAAGATGCGCTTTACCGTGGCTATCTCGTTGTGATTTTCGGCGAGATGAGTCTGCATCAGGACGGTCGGAAATTCCTTTAGCAGTGCGCCCGCCGCCGCGAGCTGCTCCTCGGTCGACGTGATGGCAAAGCGCGGCGTCACGGCATAACGCTGCCGCCCGGTGCCATGCCAACGGCGGATGAGGTCGCGGCTGTCCGCGATGGCGGTGTGCGCGAGTGCCAGCAACCCCGGCGGGCCGTTGCGGTTCATGATTGCGTTGCCGGCGATCATGCCCGCGCCACGTCGATGCGCGGCCCTGAACAGCGCATCGGCCGAGACCGGATGCGCCGAACAATAAACGAGGGCCGTAGTCGTGCCGTTTCGGGCGAGCTCGTCGAGGAAGAATTCGGCATTGCGTGCCGCGTGTCCGGGATCGCCAAATTTCTGCTCCTCGACGAAGGTATATTTCTCCAGCCATTCCAGAAGCTGGGCGCCGTAGGATGCGATGACCTGGGTCTGCGGATAATGGATATGCGGGTCGATGAATCCCGGCAGGATCAGCGCATCGGCATGATGCTCGACCGGCGTCGCTGCCGGCAGCCGCGCCATCAGCTCGTCCGCCGGTCCCACCTGTTCGATCCGGCCATCCTTCACCAGGATGATACCGTCGTCGATGTAGCGATAACTTTGCGCGTCGCCGGCGCCGCCCGGCGCGCGCAAAAAGGTCAAAAGCCGGCCGCGAATGGCACGCAAACTTACGTCTGCCGGATCTTCATCCACGTATCGCTCCCGTACGGCTTCACTTCGCCGCCGCGCCGGAAGCGAGCCACGATGCCAGGACAAGGCGTTCGTCGTTGGTCATTTCCGTGACGTTGCCCGGCGGCATGGCGTTCGAGCGCACGGCGACGATCTCGATCAGCGAGGCATGCAGCCGAATTTGCTCGTCGGTGTCCAGCATCACGCCTTTCGGCGCCGCCGCGATTCCATCCCAGACCGGTTCGGCTGCATGGCACATGCTGCAGCGGGACATCACGATGTCGGCAACCTCCGAGAATTTCGGCGTTGGCGGCAGCGCGCCGATCGTCGCCGTGCGCGGTCCGGCGGCCGACAGCCAGGCGATCGCCGCCATGCCCGCCGCCGCCACGCCCCAAGTCCACCACGGATTGCCTTTGCCTTCGTGGCGCGAATTGTAGAAGTGGCGGATCACCGGGCCGACGCCAAGCACGATCGCGACGATCAGCCAATTGTATCGAGTCGCAAAAAACAGCGGATAATGATTGCTCAGCATCAAGAATACGACGGGAAGCGTCAGATAGTTGTTGTGCACAGAGCGCTGCTTGCCGACCTGACCCCAAAACGGATCGGGCTCCGTTCCGGCGAGCATCGCATCGACCGTCTTCTTCTGGTACGGAATGATAATGACGAAGACGTTGGCGACCATGATCGTGCCGATCAGCGCACCGATCTGGGTGAAGGCGCCGCGCCCGCTGAATACGTGCGTGAAGGCATAAGTCAGCGCGACGAGAAAGACGTAGCCGACGAGCGCCAGCGCGACTTCGTGGCGGCCGAGCGGGGATCGGCAAAGGCCTTCGTACGCAAGCCATGCGACGACAAGGCTGACAAAGGCAATGGCCGCCGCCTCCACCGCAGTGAGATCGAGCACCGACTTGTCGATCAGGAAGAGATCCGCGCCGAGATAATAAACCAGAACCAGCAGCGCAAATCCCGAGAGCCACGTCGTGTAGGCTTCCCATTTGAACCAGGTCAGACTGTCCGGCATTTGCGCCGGCGCGACCAGGTATTTCATCATGTGGTAGAAGCCGCCGCCGTGAACCTGCCACTCGTCGCCCTTTACGCCAGCGGGCAGTCCGGGGCGCGGCTTGAGGCTGAGATCGAGGTGGATGAAATAAAACGAGCTGCCGATCCACGCTATGCCGGCGATGACATGCAGCCACCGCAGGATGGCGCTTGCCGATTCAGCAAGTATAAGCTCCACGATGTCGGGTTCCCCCTCGTCTGACCCCGGCAAATCCAGAATGACAGAACCGGCGCGACCTGTGCAAGCGTGTCGCCCTGGCGTCGTTTTGGGCAGGGTTCCCCAACTGCCTCCTTTTGCTCCCACCGATTTTATCGGATGATGGCCGCCGGGAGCGGGCTGACGATCGCGCCAAATAATGGAACGATCCTTGCAGCGAAGCCTGCAAGAAGCCTTGTAAAACCAGGCTAGCGCGGCGATTTCCATGCTTGACGCGTCACCACAAGCCGGTTCCTTGCGGTCAGAGCCGCTGTTGAGCGCCGTTTCCATCAGCAAGCGGTACGGGGATTTTCTCGCCAACGACCGCATCAACCTTGACCTGTTCCCCGCCGAAATCCATGCGCTCCTCGGCGAGAATGGCGCCGGCAAGTCCACCCTGGTGAAGGTGATGTATGGCGTCATCCAGCCGAGCGGCGGCGAACTGCGCTGGATGGGTCAAAAGACCGTACTGGCCGGTCCTTCCGAGGCGCGCGACCTCGGCATCGGCATGGTGTTCCAGCATTTCACGCTGTTCGAGAATCTCAACGTGGCGGAGAACGTCGCGCTCGGTCTGCCGGCGACCGACTCATTTGCCGCCATCTCCGAGCGGCTGGAGGAAACCGCACGGGTTTACGGGCTGCCGCTCGATCCCAAGCGCGAGGTCTGGCAGCTGTCGGTCGGCGAGCGGCAACGCATCGAGATCGTACGCGCGCTCATGCAAAATCCCAAGCTCCTGATCCTCGACGAGCCGACGTCCGTACTCACGCCGCAGGAGGCCGATCAACTCTTCATCGTGCTGGAGCGGCTCAAGGGCGAGGGGCGCACCATCCTCTACATCAGCCACAAACTCGCAGAGGTCAAACGGCTCTGCGACACGGCGACGATCCTGCGCGGCGGCAAGAAGGTAGCGACGTGCAATCCGCGCCGGGAGACCGCCGCGTCGCTGGCGCGCATGATGGTCGGCGCCGAGATCGGCGAGGTGAAGGCGGTGTCAGGCCGCGGCGTATCGTTGCCGCGGCTCGTCATCTATAAGCTTTCGCTGGAGCCGGACGATCCGCATGGTACGCACCTCGAGGAGGTGTCGCTTGAGGTGCGGGGCGGAGAGATAGTCGGCATCGCGGGAGTCTCCGGCAATGGTCAGGATGAATTGTTTTCCGCGCTGTCCGGAGAGCGCCTATCGCCCGGCGAAGGAGCTATCGTGATCGACGGTCACGCGGCTGGCTTGCTCGGCGTGACCGAGCGCCGCCGCATGGGCGCGGCCTTCGTACCGGAGGAACGGCTCGGCCACGGTACCGCACCGCGGATGAAATTGTCCGAGAACGCGTTGCTCACCGGCCACGCCGCGAGCGGCATGGTCAAGCACGGCTTCGTCGACAGGCCGGCGACCCTCGCAAGCGTCGACCGCACGACCAAGGCCTTCGACGTGCGCAAGGCCAAACGCGATCCGGAAGCGGTGAGCCTCTCAGGCGGCAATTTGCAGAAATTCATCGTTGGCCGGGAAATCCTGCGCGAGCCCGGTGTCCTGGTGGTGAGCCAGCCGACCTGGGGCGTCGATGCGGGCGCTGCGGCAACCATTCGCCAGGCGCTGATCGATCTTGCCGCCCGCGGCGCCGCGGTGTTGGTCGTCAGCCAGGATCTGGACGAATTGGCCGAGATTGCCGACCGCATTGCGGTGATGTTCCACGGCAGGCTGTCGGCGCCGCTCGAAGCGGCCGAAGCGACGCGCGAGAAGCTCGGATTGCTGATGGGCGGCGCGAACACCGAGCGGCCGGCGGACGAGCGAGAGACAAAGCATGCAGTTGGTGCTTGAACGGCGCGCCGAACGCTCGACGGTGATCGCGGTCGCCTCGCCGCTGATTGCCGTTGCGCTCACCGTCGTCACCTTCGCGGTTCTGTTCGCGATCATGGGCAAAAACCCCATCGATGCGCTTTCGGTGTATTTCATCGAGCCGTTGACTGACGCCTTTACGCTGCAAGAAATTGCCGTCAAGGCGACGCCGCTCGTTATGATCGCGGTCGGCCTTTCGCTTTGCTACATCGCGAATGTTTGGAACATCGGCGCTGAGGGGCAGTTCCTCGTCGGCGCCGTGTGCGGAAGCTGGCTCGCCGTGCGCACGAACGGCACCGATGCCGGGTACTGGGTGCTGCCGGTCATGCTACTTCTTGGTGCGCTCGGCGGCGCGCTCTACGGCCTCATTCCGGCAATCTGCCGCGTCTATTTCGGCGCCAGCGAAATTCTCACCAGCTTGATGCTGGTCTATGTCGCCAATCTCGGCATGGACTATATGGTGCGCGGGCCGTGGCGCGATCCGCAGGGCCTGAACTTCCCGACTACGGCGGCATTCGATCCGGTGGCGAGCGTGCCAACATTGTTCGAGGGGGCCGGCCGCTTGCATGCCGGCTCGGTCATCGCACTTATCATCGTGATGCTGGTGACGGTGCTCCTTGGACGCACCATCATGGGGTTTGAAATTCGTCTGGTCGGAGCGGCGCCGAAGGCGGCGCGCTTTTCCGGCTTCAGTGCGAATCGGCTGGTCCTCTTTACCTTCGCGGTTTCCGGGGCGCTCGCCGGGCTCGCCGGCATCATCGAGGTGGCAGGACCGATCGGGCATCTGGACCCCGGGGTGGCGTCGGGCTACGGCTTCACCGCCATCATCGTCGCCTTCCTCGGCAGGCTTAATCCGGTGGGCATTTTGATCGCCGGGCTGTTCCTCGCGCTGACCTTCATTGGCGGCGAGGGGGCGCAAATCTCGATGAAGGTTCCGCTCGACCTCACCAAGGTCTTCCAGGGCATCCTGCTGTTCTATGTGCTCGCCTGTGATTCACTCATCGTCTACCGCATCCGCCTAGTGCGAACCGTGCGAAAAGCCATACCTGCCCATGCTTGAATCGCTCATTGAAATCTTACAGCTGATTTTCTCAGTCAGCTTTATTCTGACGGTCGTCACCGCCTCGACGCCGCTACTCTTGGCGGCTTCCGGCGAGCTCGTGGTCGAGCGCGCAGGCGTGCTCAACCTCGGCGTCGAAGGTATGATGATTGTGGGCGCGGCCTGCGGCTTCGCCGGCGCCTACATGTCAGGTTCGGTATTCGTTGGGGCGCTTTGCGGCATCCTGGCCGGCGCGGCGCTGGCGGCGATCTTCGGCATCCTGACGCTCGGGCTTGCGGTCAACCAGGTGGCGACCGGCTTGGCGCTCACCATCCTCGGCGTCGGTCTTTCCGGCCTGATCGGCGCCCGCTTTGTCGGCGAGAAGATCGTACCGGCTGCGCGTCTCGACCTGCCGTTTTTGACCGGCATGCCCGTCGTCGGCCGCATCTTGTTCGGTGAGGATGCCTTCGTCTACGTCTCGATGGCGCTCATGATCGCCATCTGGCTGTTCCTCTACCGCACGCGCGCGGGCCTCGTACTGCGCGCGGTCGGCGACAATCATGCTTCGGCACACGCGCTCGGCTATCCGGTGCTCAGAATTCGCATGCTGGCGGTGCTGTTTGGCGGCGCCTGCGCGGGGTTGGCCGGCGCCTATCTGCCGCTCGCCTATACTCCGTTCTTCATTCCGGGCATGACTTCGGGCCGTGGCTGGATCGCGCTGGCACTGGTGGTTTTCGCCTCCTGGCGGCCGGGCCGTTTGGTCGTCGGCGCTTACCTATTCGGAGCGGTGAGTATCCTAGGGCTCGCTTTGCAACCGCTCCGCCTCGGCGTACCCCAGCAACTGATGAACATGCTACCCTATCTTGCCACGGTCGTCGTTCTCGTGTTGATTTCCCGTACGCGTGGCACTGCCGGGTCCGCCGCGCCTGCGTCACTTGGTATGGTCTTCGTGCCTGACCGCTAACGTCCCGCGGGCGCGTAGCGGGCGCGTCGGGGAACTCGAATGGGAATGCGAAAATACGCCCGTCCTCTCAACCCGGAGTGAAGTCATGAAGAAATGGAACATCGTCGCTATGGCCGCGGTTCTCGCGGTCGCGGCCGGAACGTTCGGCGGGGTCTATGCCGCCGAAAAGCTGAAGGTCGGATTCATCTATGTCGGACCGATCGGCGATCTCGGCTGGAGTTACCAGCACGACGTCGGCCGCAAGGCCATGGAGAACGCGCTCGGCGACAAGGTCGAGACGACCTTTCTCGAGAACGTCCCCGAGGGCGCCGACGCGGAACGCGCGATCGAGCAGCTCGCACGGACCGGCCACAAGCTCATTTTCACCACCTCGTTCGGCTTTATGGACGCGACGCTGAAAGTGGCGAACAAATATCCGAACGTGTTCTTCGAGCACGCGACGGGCTTCAAGCGCGCGAACAACATGAGCACCTATGCCGCGCGCTTCTACGAAGGCCGCTACATCCAAGGCCAAATCGCAGCCAAGATGTCGAAGACGGGCGTGCTCGGCTATATCGTCTCGTTTCCGATCCCCGAGGTCATCTCCAACATCAACGCGACGATGCTTGGCGCCCAGTCGGTCAACCCGAACATGAAGGTGAAGATCATCTGGGTGAACAGCTGGTTCGATCCGGGCAAGGAAGCCGACGCCGCCAAGGCGCTCATCGACCAGGGCGCCGACGTACTTACTCAGCACACCGACTCACCGGCCGCCACGCAGATCGCGGAGCAGCGCGGCATCCACTCCTTCGGCGAATCTTCCGACATGATCAAGTTCGGGCCGCATGCCCAGCTCACTGCGGACACCGACTACTGGGGCGACTATTACACCAAACGCGCCCAAGCCGTGCTCGATGGCAAATGGAAGTCCGAAGACACTTGGGGCGGGCTGGACTCTGGAATGGTCGTGATGGCGCCCTATACCAACATGCCTGACGACGTGAAGAAGATGGCGATGGATACGCAAGCGGCGATCAAGTCCGGCACGTTGCATCCGTTCAAGTGTCCGATCACCGATCAGGACGGTAAGACGGTGGAGTGCAAGGGCGGCACCCATCTCGACCCCGGCCAAATCCTGAGCATGAACTTCTACGTCAAAGGGATCGACGACAAGATTCCGGGGAAGTGATTCTCCGACTTCTATTTTCCAAGAACGCCAAGAACGCGATGGCCGGGCTTAAGCCCGGCCATTTTGACCCCCGTCCGCCGGCGCTTCAGCGCGCGGCGTATGCCTCAAGCTCGGCGAGATAACGCTCCTTGGTCCCCCGCGGCAGCCAGGTGCTTTCGAACGCGTTGCGGGAAAGCTGCACGACTTCCTTCCGCCCGAGATCGGCTTCCTCCTGGGTGCAGACGAAATTCTCCGTGATATAGCCGCGGAAATAGGCCGGATCGTCCGAATGCACCGTGGCGCGGATGCCGAGGTCGAGCATGCGCTTGATCTCTTTCGCCTTGCTGTCGTTGGTGACGAAGGCGTTGGAGACGGGGCAGACGGTCAGCGCCAGCTGCCGGTGCGCGACCTCGTCGATCAGCGCCTTTGAGTCCAACACGTTGACACCGTGATCGATGCGGTTGACGCCGATCTCCTCCAGACATTGCCGGATATGCTCGGTTGAGTTCTGCTGATCGACGTCGCAATGCATGGTCAGGAAATAGCCCTCGCGGCGGGCGCGCTCGAACACCGCCTGGAATTTCACCGGCGGATTGTTCTTTTCGTCCGAATCCAATCCGACGCCGATGATCCATTCGCGATAGGGCAGCGATTGCACCAAAGTCGTCATGGCGAATTCGGCGCTCCAGTCGCGCAAGAAGCAGAGGATGAGCTGGCTCTTTATGCCGAGGATACGCTCGGCATCGAGCTGCGCCCGGCGAATGCCGCGAATCACGACGTCGAACGGCACGCCCCGCCCGGTGTGGGGTTGCGGATCGAAAAACATCTCGACGTAGCGCACGTTTTGGGCATGCGCCTTGGCGAGGTAGGCAAAAGTCAGGTCGAAGAAATCCGGCTCATGCACCAGGACCTTCATGCCCTCGTAATAAATCTTGAGGAAGGAGGGCAGGTCGTGGAAATCGTAGGCTGCCCTCATTTCAGCCGCATCCTTGTAGGGAAGGGTCATGCCGTTCCGTTTCGCCAGCTCGAACTTCATTTCCGGCTCAAGCGTACCCTCCAGATGCACATGCAGCTCGCACTTCGGCATGCCGGCGATGAAGTCGCGCAAATCGCTCATGACCACCTCCTGTCAAGTTGCGCTTAGTTTACGCGTCGAAAACCAGCAATGCTAAGCCGATCTACAGCGTCTCCGGCATCGGTACGGCCTTGCCGTCGGCCAGCGCGAATTGCGGGATGTGCCCCAGGCCATGGACGAGACGAGCATCGACGCCCAGGGTCTTCTCCCATTCGTGGCCTTCGGTAAGGATCACGCCTGCCCCGACGATGTCGGCGCCAGCCGAGCGCACCAGCGCAAACGTTGCGGCGAGACTTGAGCCGGTCGCCACGACGTCGTCGACCACCGCTACGCGTCGCTGCGCGAGCAGCGGCACGGCACGGCGGTCGAGCATCAGCCGCTGCTTGCCGGACGACGTCACCGATTCCACTTCCTTGACCAGCGCGTCGGCCAAATGAATCTTCGGCGACTTCTGGGCGATGACGTATTGGTCGAGACCAAGGGCGCGCGACACTTCGATAACGACCGGGATGCCGAGCGTTGCGGCGCCGACGACGATGTCGGGCTTGAGCGGTCCAAGCTTGGCGGCCAAAGCCTTGCCGATCCGCTCGCCGAAATGCACTCCCATATCGATCACCATCAACAGCGATATAGCGAGCCGCTGGTTGATCGGTACGATCGGCAGTGTCACCGGCTGACCGGCGATGTCGACAGTATAGGTCTGCATGGTTAGTCGCCTTCTGCAAGGACGGGCTCGACGGTGAACCAGGCTGCATTACGCATCAGCTGCCGGCTTGCAGCGTCAGAGCGGCCGCGGAGTGCCGCTGCATGAGGTCGCGGAGGTCAAGTCCCGGGATTTGGCCGCTCTCCACGATCCAGCGGCCTCCGACCATGACCCGGTCGGCGCGATGCGCGCCGCACAGCACCAGCGCGGCCAGCGGGTCGCCGCTGCCCGAAAAGCGCAGTTCGTCGAGCTTGAACAGCGCGAGATCGGCCATCGCGCCGACGGCGATTTCGCCGATGTCCGTTCGCCCGACACACGCGGCCGAGCCTTTCGTCGCCCAGCGCAACGCATCCAAGTGGCTGACCTCGGTGACGCCGTAGCGGCTGCGCTGCAGGAGGAACGCGGCGCGCACCTCCTGCATCAGATTGGACGCGTCGTTGGACGCCGAGCCGTCGACGCCGATGCCGATGCGCATTCCGGCCTCTTCCATCGCGCAGACCGGGCAAGTCCCGGATGCGAGGCTCTGATTGCTGCACGGGCAGTGGGAAATTGTGGTGCCGGCGCGCGCGAGCCGCTTGATCTCGCCGGCGTTGAAATGGATGCCGTGCGCAAGCCAGACCCGATCGTTGAGCCAGCCGCAATCCTCCAGATAGTCGAGCGGACGACACTTGTAGAGTTCTTGGCAAAAGCGGTTCTCGTCCTCGGTTTCGGCGAGATGGGTGTGCATGCGCACGTTCACACGCTTCGCCAAATCCGCCGTGGATCGCATCAGCGATGTCGTCACCGAGAACGGCGAACAGGGCGCCAGCGCGATCTGAACCATCGCGCCTTCGCCGGCATCGTGATAACGCGCCACCACGCGCTCGCTGTCGGCGAGGATCGTGTCCTCGTCTTGCACGACGCTATCCGGGGGCAAGCCTCCGTCGCGCTGCGACAGGTTCATCGAACCGCGCGTCAACAAAACGCGCAGGCCGAGCCGTTTCGCGGCGGCCACTTCGATGTCGATGCCGTCTTCCAGCCCGGCCGGGAAAACGTAATGGTGATCCGTCGTGGTGGTGCAGCCGGAAAGGACAAGCTCGGCCATCGCCAGCGTCATGCCGAGATCGAGCGCTTCCGGCGTCAGCCGCGCCCAGATCGGATAGAGCGCCTGCAACCAGGGAAACAATTCGCGGTCGCGCGCGGCGGGAACGGCGCGAGTGAGAGTTTGATAGAAGTGATGGTGGGTGTTGATCAGTCCCGGCAGCACCACATGCGCCCCGGCATTGAATGTTTTTACGTCCGGCGTTGTCGGCGTCCGGCCCGCGGCTACCGTCTCCACGACGCGACCGCCTTCCAGCACGACGCCACGGTCGGCGCCATCCGCCAAGATAGCTAGGGGATCCTTGATCCACAGTGCCGACGCGTCACCCCGCGTCATTTTGGAATTTCACGCGCCGGTTTGCGCACGAGGTTAGGCCGGCCATGGCATGTAACATGACGTCGAACGGCATGCGCACGCGCGCGGCGCCCATGACCTTGGCCGCCAGAAGTCGGGTCTTGCGTCTCGCCGGCTTCAGTCTTCGCTTGGTTTTCTGTCATTGGCAGGCGCGCAAATCTCGCTGTTCGGACAAGCAAGGCACGTGCCGCCACCGCCTGCCGTAGTCAAGATTATGCGCAGGCCGCTTCCTTGAGTCCAAGACCGATTGCCGCTTATTTATTAAGCTCGAACGAAATGTCCTGAGCGCCCTTCCACAAGGTCGTGCGCCCCAATGCTGGCAGATTCTCACGACCCTTTATGATCGTCAGGAAATGATTGCCGGCGAGTTGCCCGACTTTGCTTGAAAAGCTTACAGCGCCGTAAGCCAGCAGAATCTCCGTTTCGCTGATGCCGCCGGGGTACAGGATAATCTCGCCCGGCGCCGGATGGCTGGTGGGATTTTCATAACCCAACCCGAAATCGAAATCGCCGAGGGGAATCCAGCAGCCTTCGCCGCTCCAGCGGACATGGATGACCTGGGCGCGGTAGGGAAGCATGCTGGCGAACTTGGCGCAGGTTTTTGGCGCCAGCTCTTCCTCCATCCGCGCCTCGAATTCGTATGGTCCCGCCTTGATGCGAAGCGTGGTCATCGTCATGCAATCCTGTCGAGAAAGGTCGAAAGAGCGCGCGCGGCAACGTCGATGTCACCGGGCGAGGCGAACTCGGCCGGGTTGTGGCTCACCCCGCCGCGACAACGCACGAACAGCATGGCGAATGGTATAATCCGATCGAACGCCATCGCATCGTGACCAGCGCCGCTGGGCAACCGGCGGGGCGTAACTCCGCAGGTTTCCGCCGCCTGAGCCAACTGATCCGAAAGCCCATCGTCGCAATGGGCGGCAGGCACTTCGTGGCCGACCGAAAACCGCGCCGTCACGCCCCGGCTTCGCGCGATCGAGGCGATCGTTTCACTGATGTCACTGACTGCCTTCAGCCGCTCCGCGTCGGATGGGCTGCGGATGTCCAGCGTAAAGCGAACCAGGCCGGGAATGGTGTTCGCTGTCCCTCCGGGCACGTCAATTTTTCCGGCCGTCGCCACAAGGTTGGGTCGCGACCGCGCACGGTTTTCGATCGCGATCAGCATTTCGGCCGCCGCCGCCAGCGCGTCGCTGCGCATCGGCATCGGCACGGTGCCGGCGTGACCGGCGACGCCATCGACCTCGACAATTCCGCGCGTGATGCCGTCGATTGCCGACACGACGCCGACCGGAAGACCATCCTTTTCCAGCACCGGGCCTTGCTCGATGTGAGCTTCGACATAGCCAATGACCCGATCCGGCGAAAGTGCCTCCTCGGACAGGCGCGACGGATCGCAGCCGAATGCTACCAGCGCCTGGCGGCGCGACACGCCATCTTCGCCGACCTCGTCAAGGGCTTTGAGATCGAAAGTTCCCGCCAGCGCTCGAGCTCCGCCAAGTGTGCTCGCAAAGCGCACACCCTCTTCATCGCCGAAGGCGACCACTTCGATGGCGAAGGGGAAGCGCTTGCCTGATTTGAAGGCGGCCTTCACCACCTCGATGGCGATGACAACCCCGAGCGCGCCGTCGAATCGGCCGGCGTTGCGAACGGTGTCGATGTGGGATCCGAGCATCAGCGTGAGCGGTCCGCCGTCACGCGCTCTATAGCGGCCAACGACGTTGCCCACCGCGTCTATCCGGGCCGACATCCCCGCTTCGCGCATCCAACTGGCGACAAGGTCGGCCGCCTTGCGGTGTGCCGGTCCAAGATAGAGTCGCGTCAGGCGGCCGGCCTCATCGCTGACCGCCGCCAGCTCGGTAAGCCGGGTTGCGATCGTCTCGCCAAATCCCATGTCGCCAATTCCCATGCCGCCAAAACCCTTGTCGCCAAGTCCCGCCTCGCCAGGCCTCGCCTCGCCAAGCCTCGCCAAGCCTCGCCTCGCCAAGTCGCTCACCGCCAAGTCCCGCCTGGTCCACTGTTTTTGTCACCGCATGATGTTCCTTAAGTTCCGACTTAATGGCGGCATCGTCAGGCGCGGTCAATTGGTGGATACTTGAAGACCCCGCCGGCCCTCTGCCATGGTGCTTTTGTCACCCTCTCCGCCCTGCTTGCCGGCGCACGGGCTCCTTAGGGCACAGTGAGAGCCGCGATGTCCTCACCGTTCAGCGATTATCCACGCGATCTCCTCGGCTATGGCCGCACGCCGCCCGATCCGCGCTGGCCCGGCGGCGCGCGTGTTGCGGTCCAGTTCGTGGTGAATTTCGAGGAGGGCGGCGAGAGCTCGATCCTGCACGGCGATGCCGCGTCCGAAGCCTTCCTCTCGGACGTGCTGCGAGCCGCGCCGTGGCCCGGCCAGCGGCACATGAACGTGGAATCGATGTTCGAATACGGCTCACGCGCCGGATTTTGGCGATTGTGGCGGTTGTTCAACACGCGCAACATTCCGGTGACCGTTTTCGCGGTGGCGACCGCGCTCGCCCGCAACCCGCAGGCGGTTGCCGCAATGCGCGAAGCCGGCTGGGAGATTGCGTGCCACGGCCTGAAATGGATCGACTACAAGGACTTTTCGCAAACCGAGGAAGCCGCGCATATGCGCGAGGCGATCCGCCTGCACACCGAAGCGACCGGGGAACGGCCTTTGGGTTGGTACACCGGCCGCAGCTCGGAGCACACGCTCAAGCTCGTGCTCGCCGACGGCGGCTTCCTCTATTCTTCCGATTCCTATGCCGACGATCTGCCCTATTGGGTGAACGGGCCAAAAAAGGCGCCGCACCTCATCATTCCCTACACGCTCGACGCCAACGACATGCGTTTCATCAACCCGCAGGGTTTCACCAATGGCGAGGATTTCTTCGCCTATTTGCGCGACAGCTTCGACCTTCTCTACAGCGAAGGCGAACGTGCGCCGAAAATGATGTCGGTCGGGCTGCATTGCCGCCTCGCCGGCCGTCCCGGCCGCGCGGCAGGGCTGGCGCGCTTTCTCGATTACATCGGCGGGTTCGATCGTATCTGGATCGCGACGCGGCTCGACATCGCGCGCCACTGGCACCGCGAGCACCGCGATCTCTGCGCCGACGCTCCGATGATTGCGTGAGGCTCGATCGTCCGCATGAATCCCGTTCCGCTCGACACTCTCAACTCCGCTGACCAGCAGACGTTCATCGCCGCTTTGGGCGACGTGATGGAGCATGCGCCTTGGGTTGCGGAAGTAGCCTATGCGGAGCGGCCATTTGCCAGCTTGGCGGCGCTCAATCAGGCCATGATCGACGCGGTGCGCGGCGCTGGTGACGACCGCAAGCGCGCGCTCATCAACGGCCATCCCGATCTGGCCGGAAAAGCCGCGCGCGAGCGCAAACTCAGCGCGGACTCCACAGCCGAACAGGCCGGCGCGGGGCTCGATCGCCTGAGCGAGGACGAATTCGCGACCTTTCACCGCCAGAACGATACCTACCGTTCGAAGTTCGGCATGCCCTTTATCGTGTGCGTGCGTCGCCACGGCAAGGATTCGATCCTGCGGGAGTTCGAGCGGCGGCTGCGGAACGATCCGAGGACCGAGCGGGAGACGGCGCTCGCCGAAATCCTTCGCATCGCCGCGCTACGGCTCGATCAACGGGTCGCGGCGCCCGATCGTCTCAAGGTGCATGGACGGCTGTCAACGCATGTGCTCGATATTCATTCCGGCCGTCCTGCGGCGGGGGTTGCGGTCGAGCTCTGCGAAATCGGGGCCGGCGGCACCTCGCGCATCATCGAACGCGCCGTGACCAATGCCGACGGACGCACGGAGCGGCCCCTGATTGCCGGCATGCCGATTCCGATCGCTATTTACGAATTGCGCTTTACCGTCGGCGACTATTTTGCGCGCCAGCGCGCACCGGTGTCCGATCCGCCGTTTCTCGACATCGTGCCGGTGCGCTTTGCGGTCGCCGAGCCCGAAGGCGAATACCACGTGCCGCTCTTGGTCACGCCGTGGTCCTATTCCACCTACCGCGGAAGCTGAGAAGCTCGCTCATCGCTCCAGCCAATGTTTGTCAGGATTTCGGCCAACTACACCGGTCAAGTCCTACTTGAGCTCATCCCGCAACAGGCGCTTCAACACCTTGCCCGAGGGATTGCGCGGCAACTGCTCCCGCAGAATCAATTGCTTCGGTACCTTGAAGCCTGCGAGGTGCGCGCGACAATGCTTTGCCAGCGTCTCGTAATCGAGGCTATGCCCGACATTGAGCGCGGCCACTACGACCGGACGCTCCCCCCATTTTTCGTCGGGCAGGCCGATGACGGCCGCTTCGCGAACTTGCGGCATCTGATAGACGACACGCTCGACTTCGGAAGAGGCGATGTTCTCGCCACCCGAGATGATCATGTCCTTCACGCGATCCGTGAGATAGAGGAATCCCTCCTCGTCGAGATAGCCGACATCCCCGGTGCGGAACCAGTCGCCGTGGAAACAAGCCGCCGTTTTCTTCGCATCTCGCCAATAACCTCGCGTGATCTTCGGCCCGCGTAAGCAGATCTCCCCGGGCTCGCCGGCCGGCAGATGGTGTCCTTGTGGATTGCAAATTGCGACTTCGACATGTGCGAGCGCGCGCCCCACCGATCCAATCTTCTCGATCTCGCGACCCGCCTCCATGAACGTGTCGCCGCTACCCGATTCGGTCAGCCCGTACGCATCAATGTATCGGCCCTGCGTGAAATATTCGAAGAACTGGCGGATCCGCGATTCTGGCGTCCGCTCACCGCCGCCAATGACCCAACGTAAGCTCGAGACGTCGAAAGCCGCACGATCCGGATGAGCCAAAATGGCGCCCAGCATGACGGGCGCAAGCCAGGCACTCGTAAGCTTCTCAGTGGCAATTGAGTTCAGCACGCGCTCGACGTTGAAATCGCGGTGGATACAAAGCATCCCTCCGACCCACAGCACTGCGACGCCTGGCAAGTCGAATGCACCCACGTGGTAGAGCGGACCTGTCACAAGTAAGCGGTCATCCTGATTAAGCCCAAGCGCAATTACATGATCGATGCATTTCCAGTAGAAATTATCGTAGGTGTGCATCACCCCTTTCGGCCGATCGGTCGTGCCGGACGTGTACATCAGGCGGAACAGTTCGTCCGGTTTTCGCACATGCATTGGCGCTGGCGGATGGTCCCCCGAAATAGTGGTGGTGTCGTCCTGGGCCGCGTCGTCCAGGAGGATTGTCGACCGGATGTTTTCAACGGCGGCCGCGAATTCCGCATCCGCGAACACAAGTTTCGCCTCCGCGTTTCCGGTGATGTACTCGACCTCGTCAGCAGCAAGGCGAAAATTGATGGGCAAAAATACCGCACCGAGATGACTGACAGCAAATGCAAGTTCAAGAAAAGCTGCACTGTTCTTCATCACAACGGCGACAACGTCGTCAGGCCTTATGCCCTGCGCCGCGAGATAACCTGCGGTTTTCTCGATGCGATGCAACAGCTCAGCAAAAGTGATGTGTTGATCTTTGAAAACGACGGCAATTCGCTGCGGTGTCCGCATGGCATGGAAGCGAATGAAGCTTGATAGATTCATCATCGGTTGGCACCTCGCGCCGCCTCAGTAAGACCGCGGCAATCCAAGATTCTGCATGGCAATGAAATTGAGAATCATCTGCTCGGAGATCGGGGCGAAGCGGAATAGGCGTGCGTCACGCCACAACCGTTCAAGGTGCATCTCTTTGGCGTATCCCATTCCGCCGAGCGTTTGCATCGCATTCTCAATTGCGGTCGAGGCTGCCTGGGAAGCAATGAGCTTGGCGGTGTTCGCCTCCGATCCGTAAGGCAGGCCTTTGTCGAACAGCGCCGCCGCTTTGTAGTTCATCAATCTTGCGCATTCGATCTCGGCAAATGACTGGGCGAGGGGAAACTGGATTCCCTGATAAGTTCCGATCGGCTTATTGCCGAAGACGCGCCGCTCGTTCGCATAGGCGACGGCCTGGCGAAGAGCAAGATCGCCGGCCCCCACCAAACCAGCGGTTGTCACGATCCGCTCGGTGTTGAGCACATCGAGCAGCTCATGCCAGCCCTGGTCGAGCGTGCCGACCAATTCGCCGCCGTCGACACGCACGTCCTCGAAAAAGACGCTGCACGAAGACAAGGTGTTGGTGCCGAGCTTATCGATCGGCGTGAAGGTCAGGCCTTTGCGCTCCACGTCGATAATGAACATCGAAAGGCCGTCGGTGCGGCGCTTGACTTCCTGCGCCTTCGTAGTTCGCGCGATGACGAGCATTTTCTGCGCGGCATCGACGGCGGTAATCCAGATCTTGCGGCCGTTGAGACGCCAGCCGTTGCCTTCCCGCGTCGCGAAGGTCTTTATTTCGAGACTGTTAGAACCCGAATCGGGCTCGGTCAACGCCATGCAGCAATTGATCTCCCCTGCCACCAGCTTGGGCAGCAGCTCGGACTTCATGGCCGCGGAGCCGAAACGCGCAATGGAGACCCCTCCGAAGATCGGATTGACCATGAATAGCTGGCCAACCGTCGAGCCGCCGCCGCAGGCTGCGAGGGTCTCCACGATCAAAGCCATTTCCAGCATTCCCAGGCCGGCCCCCCCGTACTGTTCGGGAAGCGCGACGCCGCACAATCCTGCTTTGCAGACCGCGCCCCAGAATTCGGCCGGAAAACTCTTCTTGGCGTCGAGATCGCGCCAATAGTCGAGCCCGAACTGATCCCCGACCTTGCGCGCCGTCTCCGCAATCATTTTTTGGTCTTCTGACAAAAGGAAATCCATGGGCGCACCTATATTCAGCTAGCGAGGAGAAGGAGGGGGGTTTCGAGCAGCGCGCGGATTCGGCCCAACAAGCTCTGCGTCGAAGCGGGGTCGAACTCCCCGGCACGGCACGCGAGCACGAGAGTGGCCGCGGTCGCACGTACCGGCTGGCCTTCGGGGTCAGGGCGAAATTCACTTCGTACTGAACCGACGCTGATTGAAGCCGGCCATCCGGCTGGCGGATCGGCCGAGAAGAAGGAAATGCCCTCCTGCGCGCGGTCGATCCAAAGAGTGCCAGGCGGCGACGATGCGTCAGCCGCGGTACTACTCTCGATGCGGGCGACGATGCCGCCGAGGCTCCGGCAGTCGTCCTTTCTGAGCATGCTGGCCATTCCCGCCGCTCCATCGCGGCCCCGTGCCAGCCCGATGACCAATTGATCGGGGGCGATATTTAATGCCCGCGAGGCGGCCAGAGCAACATAATGCACGAGTTCGGCGTGCAAGGTCGGCACGCCCCGATTGATGTCCGCATTGAGCGTGAGAAGTCGCGTGATGTCGACCTCAGCGCCAGCGGTAATCACGGCGGTCCGCGACTGCTCGGCGACGGGGCCGTGCGCTGGCGCCACAGCGCGGGATCCGCGCGCTGCGATTGCCCGATTGACGTCCGCCGCCTTGATCCGGCCGCGCGGGCCACTGCCGTTGACCGAACGAAGATCGATGCTTGCTTCCCGGGCCAGCCGCCGCGCATAAGGCGTTGCCAGGATACGTTCGCCGTCGCCTGCGGACGGCGTCGTTGCCGGAATACGCATTTCTTCCGAACCAATGCGCGGCGGAGCAGCGGGTTCGTCGACCACAGGTTCAGCCTCCGCCGGTGCGTCAAGGGAGACTTCGACGTCACCGACCTCCCATCGCCCTATCGGCGTGCCAACTGGAACTGCATTGCCTTCGGAAACCAGGACCGCGTGAAGAATACCGGGAGCCGGTGCTTCGACGTCGTAAGCAATCTTGTCGGTCTCGACGACGACGATGACGTCGCCGGCCTCAAAATGGCTGCCCGGTGCGACGCTCCAGCGCGCGATCGTGCCCTCGGTCATCGTCAGCCCGAGCTTCGGCATGACGAAATCCGTCGCGGTCATGGCGTCAGCGTCCGGTAAATGTCGGCAATCGTTTTTCGAGGAATGCCGTGCAGCCCTCGTGCGCATCACTGGTGTCGAGCACGAGACCGATCATGCTCTGCTCGTAAGGAAGCGCAGCCGACAGCGGCATGTCGGCGCCGTTGATCAGCGTCCGCTTGAGTAATTTTAGCACCAGCGGGCTCTTGGCCGCGATCTTCGCTGCGAGGCCGCGCGCCTCGGTCAGAACGCTCTCCTTCGGCACCACCTTGTTCGCAAGCCCGATCGCGACTGCCTCCGCAGCGGATATCTGCTCGCCCGTGAACATGATCTCCTTGGCGCGGCAGGGCGGCACCTGCCGAATGATCCGCTGCGTCCCGCCAGCGCCGGGAAACAGGCCGAGCGTAATTTCAGGAAGGCCGAGGCGGGCGGTGTCGGCGAGAATACGGATGTCAGTCGCCAGAATGAGCTCGGTGCCGCCGCCGAGCGCGTAGCCATTGACGGCAGCGATCGTTGGCTTGTCGCAAATCTCGATGCGCCGGAAAACGCGATGCACGACTTCGGCGAATTCTCGGTAATGCGCCAGGCCGTTGCGCGAGTTCAGATCAGCGATATCGCCTCCTGCCACGAAGGCGCGGTCGCCGGCGCCGGTGAAGATGATGACGCGAACATCGTCGTCGCGTTCGAGCTGTTCGAAAGCGGCTTCGAGCTCGAGCAGGGTTGGTACATCGAGGGCATTGAGCGCCTGCGGCCGATTGATGGTCAGGACGGCAATATGATCGGTACTCTCCACCAGGACGCGCTCAGACATATTGATCCTCCCCTCACCCGATCGCCCGCTTCACCGCCGCGATCACGCGCGCGGGGTCGGGCCGGAACCAGTCTTCCAACGTCTTGGCGAAAGGCGGCGGCATAAAGGGCGCGCCGACGCGGACCAAGGGGCCGTCGAGTTCGTCGAATCCGATGTCGGCCAGCCGTGCGACGATCTCGGCGCCGGTGCCAAATGCCTCCACAGCCTCGTGACAAACGACCACGCGGTGGGTTCGAGAAAGCGATTCCAAGACCGCGGTTTCATCCCAAGGCTGCAGGCTCCGCAGATCGATCACCTCGGCGTTGATGCCTTCTTTTTCGAGCTCGGTCGCGGCGGCGAGAGCAACTGTCACCATCGCGCCATAGGTTACGATGGTAATGTCTTGGCCCGGCCTTGCAATTCGCGCCTGCCCGATCGACGCAGAAGGTTTCGGCTCAGGCAATTCGCCCTTGGTCGCATAAAGAGCCTTGTTCTCGATGACGATCACCGGATCGTCGTCGTCGATCGCGGCGCGCAGAAGCGCATAGGCATCCGCCACGTTTGCTGGACATACGACCTTGAGGCCGGGGACATGGGCAAGCCAAGCTTCGAGGCACTGCGAATGCTGCGGGCCGGCGTTGATGCCGCCCCCGTGCGGCATGCGCACGACGATCGGCACGGACACTTGCCCGCCGAACATAAAGCGCGCCTTGGCAGCCTGGTTGACCAGAGCATCCATGGCGAGCGTCACGAAATCCATGAACATGATCTCGACGACCGGCCGCAGGCCAGACATCGCCGCGCCGACCGCCGCGCCGACGATGGCAGCCTCCGATATGGGCGTGTCGCGCACCCGTTCCGGGCCGAAGCGGTCGAGAAGACCGCGCGTGACGCCGAAGGGGCCTCCTGCGGCGGCCACGTCCTCGCCGAGGAGCACCACCGCTTGGTCCTGCGCCATCGCATCGGCGAGCGCGCGGTTGACGGCTTGCCCGAACCTGACCTCGGTCATCGACGCGCCTCCGCAACCTTCGCATAGACATCGGCCAGAGCCTCGGAGGGAATTGGCGACGTGCCGGCACGCCCGATCGCGACGGCCTCGTCGACGCGGCGCGCTGCCGTGTCCGCGGCGGCGGCGATATCGGCCTCCGACACGCCCATCTTGCGCAGCGTTTCTTCGGCGCGCTTGATCGGATCCTTGCGCCCGGCCGCCTCGAGGTCGGCCGCGTCGCGATACTTCTGAGGATCGCCTTCAAAATGGCCGCGTATTCTTGTGGTCTTGCATTCGATCAGGAACGGGCCGTCGCCGTCGCGGATTCGTCCGACTGCGGCGAGGGCAGCGGCGCGAACGGCTACGACGTCATTTCCGTCCACGGTCTCAGTTCCGATGCCAAAGGCGCGGGCAAGGCCCGGCGCTTCCGCGGCTATCTGGCGCGAGGCGGGCGAGAATTCGGACCAGCCATTGTTCTCGCAGACGAAGAGGACGGGAAGCCTCCACAACGCGGCCAGATTGAAGCTTTCATGGAGTACTCCTTCGGCTAGCGCGCCATCGCCAAAGAACACGGAGGCGATGTTTCCATTCTTGCGCAGCTGATGAGCGAGCGCGCTGCCAACCGCGATTGGGAGGCCCGCCCCCACGATGCCGTTGGCGCCGAGCATCCCAACCGACATGTCCGCCACATGCATGGAGCCGCCGCGGCCACGGCAATAGCCTTCGCGCCGGCCGAGGATTTCCAGGAAGAACCGCGAAAGATCGAGCCCCTTGGCGATCGCATGGCCATGGCCGCGATGATTCGAAGCAAGCGTGTCGCCCGGCTGCAGCGCGGCCACGATTCCGATCGGAACCGCCTCCTGACCGATCGAAAGATGAATGAAGCCGGGAATCTCCCCGTCACTGAACAGCCCGGACAGGCGCTGTTCCACTTCGCGGACCAGCCTCATGCCGGCATACAGCTGCAGCAGCTCGGATGCCGAAAGCTTCGCCTGGGATCGAGTCAATCGCGCCTCGCTGCTGCGGGCTTGACGGGATCGCACCGCACCGTCCGCAATCCTGTTTTTTAAATATGGCGACCGGTAGAGACTTGAGTCAACACAAAAATGAACATAGACTCACCATTCATAATTGCCGTTGCCCGATCCTCATGTCATGCATTTGACATGAGGAGACCGATGTGGCGCGCCGGCGGCGCGCTTCTTTCTTGTGTTTCAGGACGTGAAAATGCCAACCCGCGGCAAGCTCGGCGCCTTAAAGACCACGATAGCCCGCCCGCGCGGCGGCATGACCCGTGCTGACAAATCGGCGGCAACCCGCCGCAAATTGATTGCCGCGGCAACGCAAATCGTCGGTCTCGAGGGCTACGCCAACGCTTCGGTCGCGAAAATCACTGCCAAGTCGCGCGTAGCCCAGGGGACGTTCTACAACTATTTCGAATCGCAGCAGGACCTCTTTGATCAGCTGCTGCCCGAACTGGGTCAACAATTGCTCGACTATATCCGCAAACGTCTCGGCGGATGCAAGGATGGCCTCAAGCGCGAGCAGATCGGCTTTCAGGCGTTTTTTGAGTTCCTGCACCAGACGCCGGAATTCTACCGGATCCTCAACGAAGCCGAGACTTTCTCCCCCAAGGCGTTCCGCCACCACATGGACAATATGACCCAGGGCTATTTGCGGTCCTTGCGGCGGAACAAGCAGGAGGGAGAGCTCGGCGGCTACAGCGAAGAAGAATTGGACGTCATCGTCTGCATCCTGCTCGCCGCCCGCAACTATATTTCTTATCACTTCATCTATCGCGAAGGCGCAAACGATCCGCTGCCAGCATGGGTCCTTAAGACATACCTGAAGTTCATCACCGGGGGCTTTACATTCGGGGACGTGAACGATCGATCGCGGCGTCAGCGCCTGCCCGCGTCGAATGCGGGTAGCGGAATCTCTGCGCCGCCGCGGATGGAATCGGTCAGCGCCGACGATTCCTCGGCGATACTCAATGCACGGATCTCCGAGGCACATCGAGATTTAAGCGGAGCGGTGCGGCGCGGCATCGTGATCGAACTCATCGAAACGGCGGCTGCAGCGGTCGCCAGCCGCAGTGGCAAACGCTTCCCGAAGCTGCTCAATCTGACGGTCGGTCTGCTTGCCACAACGCGCGCTAAGACGCTCGTCGCCTCGGCGCGCTGCGATCAACGGGCCGAGGGTGTCGCGCACGTTAGCGTGCGGGTCACCGAGAATCGCCGCGACGGCAGCGTGGCGGCGACGGCCCAGCTGCTGTTCGCGATCAATGCCCGCAACGATCAAATATGATTAGTGATTCACTAGTCATGTTCCTTGACGGCTGGTGACGGATGTTCCAGAATAAGCGGCAATAAGAAGCGATCGCACGCACCCTGATGGGGAACCCGATTGCGCTCCTCCTGGACGAGCCCAGCGAGGGGCTTGCCCCCATCGTCGTGCAGCGCATTGGTGAACTTCTTCGTCGCTTGCGCGATATGGGCGCGACCGTTCTCATTGCCGAGCAGAACATGCACTTCTGTCTCAGGATCGCAACCGAGGCGACTGTGATCGACAAGGGACAGATCGTTTTTCGCGATACCATTGAGGGTCTCCGAGCAAATGCGAGGATCCGGCAGCGGTATCTTGCGATAAGACTAAGCCGGGCTTCGCCCGAAGGAGGGTTCCATGGCCAGCACGTTGTCGCAGCAGATGGCGAGTTTCATTCACCGCCTTGACACCGCCCGCATGCCAGCCGAGGTCGTCGAGAAGGCGCGCGTGTGCCTGCTCAACGGTTACGCCATGGGGCTCGACTGCCACGATACACCCTATGCCATTGTTGCTCGCACGGCCGCCCTCGCCATGGATGGCGAGCAACGTGGCGGCGCAACACTCCTTGGCGACGGCCGTAAGACCTCGATCGGTGGGGCTTGTGTCGCCAATTCCGCCCTGTTCCATGGGCGCGCCCAGGAGGATACCTGCGGCGCTGCTCATTTCGGCACCATTATTATCCCGCTGCTGACCGCGCTGATCGAAGCGCGGCGCTTACCGGTGGAACGTCTCATACCGGCGCTCGTTGCCGGCTACGAAGCCGGTGGGCTTCTGGAGAAGGCTTATGCGGGCATGACGACACCAGTGGGCTTCCGTGCGTCCACCGTCTACGGGATTATCGCAGCAGCGGCCGCAGCCGGAAAACTCCTCGGCCTCGACGAAGATCGTCTCGCTGCGGCGCTCGCAAATGCGGCATCGTTCGCGGGCGGTCTCCTGCAGTCCTTCGCCGATGGCACGGATGAGTGGCGGTACCAGGTCGGCGTCGTTGGAAAAACCGGCTGGCTCGCGGCCGAGCTTGCCAAGGCGGGCTCAGTTTCTGCGCCGCACGCATTCGAGGGCAAGTCGGGATTCGTGCGTGCCTTTGCTCGCGGCGATTGCGACGTTGAAGCGCTCGCACGACGCCTTGGCGAGGATTGGGCGATTTTGCGCGTCGCGTTCAAACCCTACCCGGTCTGTGCCTTCAACCAGACGCCGGTAACTGCCGCGCTCGTGTTGCGCGAAAAGATCGCGGATGCCCCCATCAAAGCCGTTCGCGTGCATATGAATCCCTATGAGACCGGATACGCCGGCATGGATGCAGTCGGCCCATTCAACTCCATCTCTGGCACGCTGATGAGCATTCCCTTCTGCATCGCCGCCACCTTGCTCTACGGTGTCCCGGATATGAAGCGGATGACGACCTACAACGACCCCAAGGTGAACGAATTGATCGGCCGGATCGCACTGGTAAGCGATGACAAGGTTGCAACGCTTTCCACCGTTATCGAGGCAGAGATGACCGATGGCCGCACCATCGTGCAGGATCAGCGAATGACCGCGCGCGATTACGCCTATGATCGCGCCGGAGTCTCCCAGCTGGTCCGCCGAATTGGCACCGAACAGAACGTGCCGTCTTCTGCCTTTGATCGTCTGGAGGCCTTCGTCGACCGCTGGCCGGCGGGTTCAATTGACGAGGTGCTTGCTGCCTTCGCGATGCTCGAGCCTAAACGCAAGGCAGCTTGAAGGCCACTACTGATTGAGCAGGGGTCACCCGGCAGTGGAAGGAACGCGATCGATGCATGAATTTTCGAACGCCGACCTGAAGAAGTTGCCAGAGATACGCGGACCCGTGCACCCACGACTCATTAATCGCATCGTTGTCGTCACAGGCGCCTCTCGTGGGTTGGGTAAATTCTTTGCGGAGGTTCTCGCACGCGAAGGCGCCCATGTTATTTTGGCTGCGAGATCTCAGGACGCACTGCAGAAATCTGCCGCAGATATCGACCGCGCAGGCGGAACATCGCACGCGGTGGAAATGGATGTAACGCAAGTTGAGTCAGTAACGACCGCCTTCGCGACCATGGTCGAGCGCTGGGGTGTGCCGACGATTCTAATCAACAACGCCGGCGTGACGGAGATGGTCGAGACTCTCAAGCAGACGCCGGAGAGCTTTACCAGGATCCTCGACACCAATCTTCGTGGCTGCTGGCTTGTTGCTCGTGAAGCAGCACGGCATATGCTTGCAAAAGGGGGCGGTGGGTCAATCGTGAACGTTGCTTCGATTCTCGGGCTGCGACAAGGCGGACAGGTAACGGCCTATGCTACGGCAAAGGCTGCACTCATTCAACTGACGAAGCAGCTGGCGCTTGAATGGGCTCGGCACCAGATACGAGTCAATGCGTTGGCGCCCGGATACGTCGAAACCGATCTCAATCGTGAGTTCTTTACGACTGAGAAAGGTAAAGCCTTGATCCGCCGTATTCCGATGCGAAGGCTAACGCGCCTGGAGGATTTAGTGGAGCCGCTGATGCTGTTGGCGGGAGATGGCGGCGCATTTATTACCGGAACTGTGCTTCCGGTCGATGGTGGACATTTGGTTTCCAGCCTTTGAAGGTGCAAATTTTTTATTCCAGCGGCATACTCAGAATACCGGGCATCGGGCTTACCGAGACCATCCTCTTATCGGAATCTTTGTTCGCGAGAATCCACAGAGGACTCTCGGCTGATGATTGGTGTTCGCAGCAAAGCAAGCCGGAGCGAGATAATGAGCGCTGCGACAAGGAGGAGGCCGACGAGCTTCACCACACCGTTCCAGCCTCCATGAGCCCAGAACTGACCGCCATAGGATCCAATAATGCTGGCGCCGAGGTAATAGGCAAGAAGGTACAAGGATGCTGCCTGACCCTTCGCTACCGGAGCCAAGTGACCGACCCAACCGCTTGCAACCGAATGGCCTGCAAAAAAGCCAAATGTCAGGAGGGCCATCCCACCGATAATGGTCGACAGAGATTGCAGCGTGGTGAGGAGTAAACCGGATAGCATCAGCACAATTGAGATCGCCAGCATTGGACCGCGGCCGAATTGATCGGCGAGTCGACCGAACAACGCCGAAGCAACCATGCCGAGGAGATAAAGCAGGAAGATAGCACCGATAGCGGTCTGGTTCAGGTTATAGGGCGGCGCCACTAGACGATAAGTGGAATAGTTATATATCGTTACAAAGCTGCCCATGAGGAGGAAGGCTGTTAGAAACAGCCAGGAAAGGCCTGCACCACGGATGTTCATCGAAAGCGCGGCCGCGCGGACGCGAAAGCCGAGGCCCCGCTGCGGCACGAAATGATCCGAGGGGGGCAGTAGCACCCAGACCGCGACGCTTGTCATCAGCCCCAGGACAGCGACAGTGTATAGAGCAGTACGCCAGGACCAGAACCCTGCAACGAAGCCGGTTATAACCCGCCCAGCCATCCCGCCCAATGCCGTACCGCCGACATATAGACCCATGGCGAATCCAAAGCCCACACCACGAACTTCCTCGGCCAAGTACGCCATCGCCACAGCCGGCACGCCGCCCAAGGCGATGCCCAGCAACGAACGAGCCGCCAGCAGACCGATCCAGGACGGCGACAGCGCCGCCACAAACGTCAGCACTGACGAGACGAGCAGGCAGATGCTAATCAGCATCTTGCGATCCCATGATTCCGACATGAATCCGGTAACAAAGATCGTGATCGCGAGAACACCCGTTGGTAGCGATAGCGAAAGACTGCTTGTCACCGGGCTGACGCCAAAATCCTCAGAAAAGATCGGCATGAGCGACTGCACACAATAAAGCAACGAGAATGTGCCAAATCCGGCAGCAAAAAGCGCTACATTCGCGCGAAGGTAAGTGCTACTTGACACTTTAATCCCTTAGTATTTTGGCGAGGTTGGGATTTAGCCGGCAGGCGCGCGCCGCTTGAAGAAAGCGGGTAGCTCATCTTCACGGCGGCCCTGATAAATGCAATGGCGTTTCTCACTCCCGGCGAATTGCTCCGCCTTGGATTTCATCAGGCTGGGCGAAGTAGGCAGGCAGTTGAAGCACAGCGCTTTCTGCGACTTCAGCGGCGGTTCACCTTTGATACCCTCGTAGAATTTGATGGCCCGGTCCAATTCCGCCTTCTCCCCGTCAATCGCGATCACTACCGAGCCTTCGGAGCCGTTGACCCCGCCGCTGCTGACGTGGACAGCTGTCACGTCAAATAAGGTCGTCAGCGCCTGGATCTCTGTGACGACTATGCCATTGGTGATCGTCAACATGCCGACCCGCAAACCGGAATGATAATACAGCGTCTCTTGGCCCAGATGGCGCGCCGCCTTCGGTACCGAGGGCACTAGTTTTTCAAGCCCAACCGGGACGATCAGCTGAAGACCGCGGGCGCTGATAATGCCGTAGGCAAAGCCGATGGTGCCACCTTCCGGATGAGCGCATAACACGCCGGCGTTGCCATCCGGGTCCACTGCGTTCGCCCCCTTGATGAACACGCCGGTCGCGCCGAAGCCGCGCAGTGTTTCCTCCATCGTCGGCTTGGGGCCCATGAGCTGGCCGCGAATGATCCGAATGATCGGTGGCTTGTCCTCGGGCGCGGTCTGGCACAGCACTCCGTTGATCACCTGGCCTGATATGAACTGCTCCCGCTGCGGGCAGAAGCCCAACAACTCTTCAGCCACGTATACGTTGGTAGAGCCGTGGGCTACTACGATTTCTCCATCGGACAGCGCAGACCGCATCTCCGGCATCGCCACTACCCCTTTGGCAATTAGCCGCTTTGATTCCGATGGCGTGAACGCAAGCGCCGCCCGCATGGTCTTCCCCTCCAATATTTTTCCGGGCCCGTTCAGGCGGTCAGTTTGTCGAGCATCCGCTCAATTCGTGACCCGTTATGGACAAGCTCGAAATTCATGTGTCACTCGAGAATCACTGCAGCCAGGCTTCCTTCGGCCAGGCGCTCCATCGGGTTTGTCATCGACAACATTCTTCCGAGGAAACCTCAATTTTTGGCGCGTATTACTTCGCTGGACCGTGTCGAGACGGAGTCGATGGTATGCGTCGAACCATGCGCGGGTCGGCGGCAAAAGAACACGCCGCGGGTGCGGACGGCCCAGACTGTCAGATTCCACGTCACCGGGACAATAAGCGCCAGTACCAATGCTGGCACAATCCCGAGTGGCTTGAGAGAAATGTATAATGCAGTTAATCCGGCGCCTATACCCGCCAGCCCAAACAGCCCATTGGCGATGACTGCGGCGCTCGCTCGGCCCCCGATCCGGGGCTGCAGGATGAGCATGGTGCTGGTCGTCGAAATCGGAAAGACAGCAACGAATCCGGTGGCCACTGGTCCGACCACGTTGCTGATCACGAGCACCGTTCCCATCAGCGCGCAGACCAGCAATGTGCGCAATGGTACATCGTACCATTTCCGCACTTTCGGCGGCATAACGACGTCGCGAAATCTGCTCGTGAGCAAAATGCATACCGGGTAAACGACGAGATTGGCCAAGACGGAAATGCTCATCGTCCAGGTGACGAAACGCGCCGCTAGTGCCAGGACGAGCCAACTCGTGAGCGCCGTGAGCAGGCTGACAACGAGACCGCGCCTTTGCGCCAATACGATATAGATCAGCATATAAATGCCGCTCACGGCATTCATCGCAAGTCCGCCCACCACGCTCTCGGCGATGAAAGTCGTGTCGTGATCCAATGCAAGGAACACGTAGGCAGGCCATACGGTGACCGGCAGCGTGACCACGAGTGCACCAATGAGTGCCCCGGCATGCTCGGTCACGAACGAGGCCGTAACGACGATTCCAGCCGTCAGCACCAGCTTTACCGCGAGTGCCAACCAGAATGCGAAATCGGATGACATGATCCGATGTCCATCGGAAGGGCGGATTTACAAACTTGAAGGTGGCGACAGTTCCGGAAACCTAAGGGTGTCAGCACCCGGTAACTCGGCGCCCTCTTCGCCTCACATGGCCGCTGCCCCGGCTCGAGCTCGCTTGTTGCCGCACCCGCACGGGCAACTGCCCGAACTCATGTCGAATACACCACGTCGTCGCTTGTTGGCGGGCCGGATCGACGGCCGGCAGACCGGATTAAAGAGCGTGTTTTCGGATCGGCACAGCGGGCAGGCGGGTTGCTCGCGAGCGGAGGCTACAAGTGCATCGAACGTGTGCTTGCAGCTTTGACAAGCGTAAGTGTAGACGATCATCCGCTGAACCCCCGAGAATGCGCGAAAAAGGAAAAGCGCCCCCCCGCCGCAGATGGCGGGGGGCGAACGCCGCGTCAGCACGGAATGACCGTCATTTCTTTGACTGGCCACCGCGAAAGGATCTCGACGCCGGTCTTGGTGACGTGGATCACCTCTTCGATACGAACGCCCTGACCCTCGCCATCGCCCTCTTGGGTCTCAATCGCGAAGCACATATCCTCCTCGATCACCATTGGGTACTCGAGCGAGCAGGCGCGCCAAACTAGCGGCGGCTCGTAGAGGGTCAGACCGATGCCATGCGCCCAGTTGCTGCCCGCGGTCTGGTCCTCGGTCTTGACGCCGATGTCGGCCCACACCTTCGGTCCGGACGGCCACTTCTCGGCGATCTCTTTGGTGGTGATCCCGGGCTTGATGATGTTGATGGCGCCGTAAAGCCAATCATAGGCTCGCTGATAAGCCGCTCGCGTAGCCTTGGAAGGCTCACCGAGACTGAACGTGCGATAGTAGCAAGTCTTGTAGCCGTTCCAGGCGGTGTTGTAGACGTCCATGTAGATGACGTCATTGGGCTCAAGCGTGCGCCCAGTCGTGCCACGGAGGTTAGGCCAGCTATAGGGACCGGAGGTGCAAAACACCCCGGAATAGACTTCGCCGCCATTCGTGTAACAAGCTTTGAACGCCTCGCCCAGAACTTCATTCTCGGTGACGCCGGGCCTGGCGGTGTTTTTCAACGCTTGGAACATGGAATCACCGATGACGCAGGTGTTGCGCAGGCATGCGACCTCCTCCGGAAGTTTAAGTTTCCGGGTCTCGAGCATCGCCATGTAGCCTTCACTGCTGGTCTTGACGCCGCGCGCTTGAAAGGCCGCATCGATCGAGGGGTCGTTAAAGTCGAGGGCCAGTACTTCGTTCTGAACGCCGCCGCGTTTCAGCTCCTCGTAGATCTGATCGACAAACCGTTTGGTGGCGTCCTTGTGGGCTCCTTCGCCCATGCAGCGCGAGATCCAGCCCATGCCCGTGATCGCATATCTCACGTAGCCCTTCGGCAGCCACGGCGAGCTGCGCTCGGTATGATAACCGATTTCGCCCTGCTCGAAGACGATCGGCCACGGATCGCCCTTCACCCATAGCGCGTAACGCAGGCCCGAGTTTCCCGTCGTCCACGCCGGTGTGTAGGTGCTGCTGATATAGCGGGTATTCCACTCGTTCAGCGACAAAAACGCGCCGAACTTGTGTTTCTTAAAGAGGATCTCTTGAGCACGGTCGCGCCGGCCATTCCGCAGCCGGTCCATACTGAGGCTGCCGACCCAATCTTTGTCACCCGCCATCGGAGGAGATTTACCATATTTGTCGGTCATTATTCCGTCTCCCTCATCCTTCGAAAATTGGACGCTCTGGCCGACCACGCGGCCCAGATGGTTAGCTTATAGAATGGAAAATCGGCAATCTAATCCGATCGTGTTATGGACGATATAAGATGATCTTCTGACCTGCGCGCCACTCCCGCTACCATCTCAAAGACTAATTTCGGTGCGTCGCAAAAACTGATTATCGTATGGACTTTGCCGACCTTGCCCTGTGCCGGCCTGCGGTAAAACGAACCTTGACATCGTTTGACAGAAAATCGCGGGTGCGGTTTGTCTCTCTACGCAAGGCTTCGACGAACTCATGTGCCGCTGGGGAAAGTGGAAACTGTATCAAATGAACCAAGTAGAGATTGGTTTCGAATTGCGCGTCCGTAATCGGGTTTAGTATGAGGTCTGGATCGTCTCGGTCGCGCACAATAGCGGCGAAGGGTAGGATTGTTGCCCAATCTGAGCTACTGCGGACGAATGTAATCATTCCCGGCACCGAGTCCATTTCCAAAATTCGCGTCACCTTCAATGATCGAGTCCAAATGGCGCGCTCTATAGTCGCTCGCAAGCTGTGGCGGTGCCCGGGCATGATCATCTTTACCGGCGGTATATCGCAGAGCTGCAACGGCCCGGGCGACAGGCCAAATGCTTTGCTGGATATTAATACCGCCGGCGCCTCCACCAGTTTCTCCATCTCCAGACCCTCGTGCCGTGGAGGTTCGACTACAAACGCGAGATCGATCTCGTGGGCCAGCAGCCAGCTTGTCAATGTGCCACTGAACGACTCCGTTATACGCAAGTCGATCGCAGGATGTTTTTCGACGAATTCGTGAAGGAACGACGGCAAGATTCCGCGCACGAGAGATGGAATCACGCCGGCGCGGACGGTGCCGGAAATCTGTTCGGTTACGGGAGCCATGTCGATTTCGGCCATGCGGAGCGAGCGGAGGATAGAAATTGCGTGACGATAAAAGCGTTTTCCGGCCGCTGTTGGGACAGCCCCAGTTACCGAACGCTCGAAAAGGCTTGTGCCGACGAGCTCCTCAACATTTCGTACCTGCGCGCTCAGAGCCGGCTGGGTACACCTCTCACGTTCGGCCGCTTTGGTGAAGCTGCCTTCCTCGAACACCGCGACAAAATACTGCAGGTGACGAAAGCTGATACACGGGATCATGTTGCCGCACCGGTGTTGTTTTGGCGCGCTCCAGCCGAATGCAGGGGGTGCGCTATCGGTGGGGATACTGAAAGACCGAAATATTGGCGGATGTGCCTATGGCGTTGTCGAAATTTATGCGGCTTTCTCTCGCAACTTCCGCAAAACGTCGTGACAGCGATAGATAACCGCGTGCACATGCCGCTTAGGTCAGCGACTCGGCAGAGAATCCGCAAAATCCCCCCTTCGACTCTCACTCAACTCCGCTTATCGACCAGTGGACTGGGCCAAGGTCGAGTGCCACACCCTGCTGTCCACGTTCGATATCGGGCAATACGTCGGCACTGGGCCATATCCCGGACAGGAGAGCCTTGTCGTAACCGCCGGTGAGACCACAGGATTGCATCTTAGCCGACGCCTCGTCAGCTGCATAGATCAAAGGCAGCGGCTCGATCATAATTCCATCGGCCATCGGGCGCAGGATGCTGTACCAAGTCCTGCAAGTCCCATCATTTGCCGGCATGCCCACAGCACCGGTGTTGTGCCAAAGATAATCACCGAACAGCTGCGTGAACGGCAATCCACAGTGGCCGGCAATGACGCCGTCGCATTTTAGCCACTCGATCTCCTCCTGTTTGACCGAGACCGGCGTGGATTGAAAGATAAAGCGGTTGATTTGCCTACCGCCGCCATGAATCACGACAAGGCGGCGACCGCACATGTTAATTTCCAGGTGTTGCGGTAAGCCCCTCATCCACTTCCGCGCGTCGTCATCGAGGCGGGCAGCTGCGAATGTGTACCATTGCACGGAAAGCCGGTCGCATGCGCTGCCTTCCTCGAAGCCGCACCCACAATTATCTGCCGCCGCGGCAAGCGCTTCCTCGCAGTTGCCCATAATGACGCGAATTCCGGAGGCGCGGATTAACTCAACTGTAGCCTGTGGGTCGGCGCAATACGCGACGACATCTCCGGTGCAGACCACGTCGCATGGCGCAAAGCCAAGACGCTCAACGACGCCGAGCATCGCCCGCGTCGCCTCCAGATTGCTATAGCACCCACCGAAGACTAGGATTGGCTTCGTTGTCTGTTCCGGCATGCTGTTTTTATAAATCTTGCCCACCCAATTGCAACCGATCCGGGGCATTTAGTTCACTCAATAGCTTAGCGTTATGCCAAGCATAACAAAAACAGAGCTTTCTACCGCGCTGAAAATTGATAGCCTAATGTGGGTCCGGTTTTTTCACCACAAAACGGTAGCATAACGGCCGGGAGGAACAAATGCTTCATCACCTATTGTCTCGATCAATCGCCTGCGTTGCCGCGGGAATCGTGGCAACTGCTGTAGCCTGGGGGCCGGCCAGGGCCGCAGATCCAATACGAATTGGCTTCGGTATGTCATTGACCGGACCGCTCGCGGCGAATGGCAAGTCCGCGCTCCTGGCGATGAAGATCTGGGAGGAAGACATCAATGCCCAAGGTGGACTGCTCGGCCGGCCGGTCAAGCTCGTTTACTACGATGATCAGTCCAATCCCTCGACCGTGCCGGGCATCTACACCAAGCTTTTGGACATCGACCAGGTCGACCTGATTATGGGCGGCTATGCCACCAACATGCTGGCGCCGGCCATACCGATCGCCATCCGGAAAAAGAAGGTGTTCATTGGACTTTTTGGGGTTGCCGCTAACAGCTCTTTCGATTATCCGGGTTATTTTGCAATGATCCCGGACGGTCCGGATCCGAAGCCCGCGTTCGCTAAAGGGTTTTTCGACGCGGCGATGGCGCAGAACCCGAAGCCGCAGACGATCGCGATTGTGGGGGCGGATGCGGAGTTCTCACAAAACGCTATGGAAGGCGCGCGCATAGACGCCAAGGCCGCCGGGCTGAAAATCGTCTACGACAAAACCTACCCGCCGACGAACACCGAGTTTGCCTCGATCGTCCGGGCGATCCAAGCGACCAACCCGGACCTGGTCTTTATCGGTTCTTATCCGCTTGATTCGGTGGGAATGGTGCGCGCCGTTAATGAAGCTGGATTTAAACCAAAGGTGATCGGCGGTGCGATGGTCGGACTGCAGGCAACGGTGTTCAAGACACAATTGGGCCCGCTGCTCAACGGATTCGTCAACTACGATTTCTGGCTACCCGTGAAGACCATGGAATTCCCCGGCGTGCTCGAATTTATCAAGAAATACCAAGCACGGGCGCCGGCGGAGGGCGTCGATCCTCTCGGTTACTATATTGCACCGTGGGGTTACGCAGAATTGCAGGTGCTGGGTCACGCTGTAGAGGCCACCAAGAGCCTCGATGATAGCAAGCTCATCGACTACATCAGCAGCGCCACGTTCAACACCGTCGTCGGCGACGTCAAATTCGGGCGACAGGGGGAATGGGCCCAATCGCGCGTGTTGGAGGTCCAATTCCAAAACATCAAAGGTAACGGCATCGATCAGTTCAAGGACGTGTCGGTTCAAGCAATCGTGGCGCCGGCGAAATACAAAACGGGAGATCTCATCTATCCGTACGCCGATGCAGTTAAATAAGAACTGATTAGGGAGCGTGGCTCTAACAGTTGCGTGATACACGTTCAGACCTCTGCGGTATCCACGCGGGCTGCATGCGAGCGGCATCCTGGAGAACTTTATCCGCGCGTCGGCTTCGCAGTAGTAGCGGACACGAGCCGTCCGGTCTCGGAGGGTTTGGAATGCCGAAAGCCAACTGCCCCTCGAACTGGGCGTCCAGCCAGTTCGGAAAACGCCTACCATCCACGGCAGTTCGAGGGTTCAGTCGGGGAATTCCGGTTAATCGAATATTTTTGAGTTCAGCAGCAGAACAAAACGTATCAGGCTGTGATTTCCCTGCAATGCAATTTGCGTTAAGTGAATGTGCCGGTTGAGACCCGTATGGACATTTCCGTCGATCTCCTGATCAACGCCATCGTCGCGGGGCTGCTGCTCGGTGGCTTCTACGCCGCCGTCACGGTCGGCATATCGATCTCGTTCGGCATGCTCGACATCGTCAACGTCGCGCATCCGGCCTTCATCATCCTTGGCTCATACATCGCCTATTTCATCAACGTCAATTTCGGCCTCGACCCGATCGTGGCGAGCATCATCGCACTGCCGGCGTTCTACGCGCTCGGCGCGCTGGTCTATCAGGTCTACTACCTGTCATTCGAAAAGCGCGGCCAGGAATCGCTGCGCGGGCTCGCCTTTTTCTTCGGCCTGATGTTCGTCACCGAGGTGTCGCTAATCCTGGTGTTCGGCGTAGACTATCGCTATGTCAAAGCCGCCTATATCGGCCCCAGCATCCACATCGGCCTCATCGACATGCCGCTGCGCATGCTGGTGCCCTGCCTGGCGGCGCTCGCGCTGTTCGGCGTTCTCGAACTGTTCGTCAGCCGCACCTTTCTCGGTCGCGCGGTCATGGGGGTGTCGCAGGACCAATTGGCGCTGCAATTGATGGCGGCTGATCCGATCCGCATCAAGCGCATCGCCTTCGGCATATCGATCGCCACCGCCTCGATCGCCGGCGCGCTGCTCATCATCATCCAGCCGATCGAACCATCGGTCGGACGCGAATATATCGGCCGCGTATTCGCCATCTGCGTGCTGGGCGGGCTCGGTAGCATGCCAGGCACCTTGATCGCGGCCATGCTGCTCGGCGTGGTCGAGAGCCTGACCTCGACCTTCTACGGTCCGTCATGGGCGCCGGCGGTGGCGTTCGGTGTCCTTCTTCTGACGCTGGCCTTCCGGCCGGCAGGACTTTTGGGACGGTAGCTCGTGGGTGTCGTGAAATTCTCAACTGTCACGATCGGTGTCGGCCTCCTCGTCTTGGCCTTCGCCCATTGGCTGAAGCTCGACTATTTCTATTTCGCCGGCTACACGATCCTGCAATTCATCGTGCTGGCAACGGCCTGGAATATCCTCGGCGGTTATTGCGGGTATGTGAATTTCGGCTCGGCCGCGTTCTTCGCGCTCGGGGCCTATAGCTCGGTGTTCATGTACAAGTTCTATCCGCTACCGGTGCCGGTCCTGGTGGTGATCGGCGCGGTGGTGTCCGGCATCGTCGGCTTCGGCATGGGTTATCTGACGCTGCGGCTGCGCGGCGCGTTCTTCGCCATCGCCACGCTGGCGCTCGCGGTAGTGTTGCAAACGCTGGTGGTGAACTGGGACTATGTCGGCGGCTCGCGCGGCGCCTACATCGTCAGCCCGGATACCGTCGATATCGCTGGCTTCCAGATCAACTACATCGAATATCTGTTCGGGCTGATGCTGGCACTGGCGCTGATCGCATTGGCCACCGCGCGCACGATTGAGCGTTCGCAGCTCGGCTTCGGCTTCGGCTCCATTCGTGACGACGAGATAGCGGCGGAAGCTTCCGGTGTGCCGACGCTGCGCCTGAAACTGATCGCCACCACGCTTTCGGGCGCCTTCATGGGCATGGCCGGCGCGCCGTTCCCATATTACATTGGTTATCTGCAGCCGTCGTCGGCGTTCGGCCTGGAATACACGGTCAATTCGATCGCCATGCCGATGATCGGCGGTACCACCGGCTGGGTCGGCCCGCTGGTCGGCTCCATTCTGCTAGGCTCGTTGCAGCAGATCGCGACCGTCACCATTTCTTCGGCGGTCAACCTGCTGATTGTCGGCCTGTTGCTGGTGGCCTTCGTCATTATCGCACCCAACGGCCTGGTTGGGCTGGCGCAGGAGTACCTGCGCCCGCGGAGGCAGCGATGACCCCGCTGCTGCACGTCGACAACATCAGCAAACGCTTTTACGGATTCGTCGCCCTCGACGGCATCGACCTCGAGGTGCATCCGGGCGAGCGGCTGGGGCTGATTGGCCCGAACGGTTCGGGGAAGAGCACGCTGGTCAATTGCATCTGCGGCACCCTGCAGAACGAAGACGGCACCGTGTATTTTGACGGCAAATCGCTAGACGGGCTTGCCGCGCATCAGCGCACTCGTCGCGGGCTCGCCCGAAGTTTCCAATTACCGCGCCCGTTCCACAGCATGACGCTTGCCGATAATTTGCGCATTCCGCTGCTCTACACCGTGCACGCCCGTATGGGACCGCTGCGCTCGGTCGGCGATCTCGATGCGCACTGCCTCGAACTTCTGGACATGTTCGGGCTGGCGAAAAAGGCCAAGCAATTGCCGCGCCACCTCACCCAGGTCGAGATGCGCAAGCTGGAGCTCGCTCGCGCCATGGCGGCCGAGCCTAAGCTGCTGATCGCCGACGAATCCATGGCCGGGCTGTCGCATTCGGAGATCGATGACATCCTGGCATTGCTGATGCGTCTGAATGAGCGCGGCATCAGCATCATCCTGATCGAGCACATCATGAGCGCGGTGATGAAATTCTCGCAGCGGCTGGCGGTGCTGGTGTCGGGCAAGAAAGTTGCCGATGGCAAACCGGAAGACGTGGTGCGTGATCCCGAAGTGGTGAGGGCATATCTTGGCCAATAGCATCACCATCGAAAACGTGTACGCCGCTTATGGCGCGGTGCGGGTAATCGAGGACGTGTCGATGACCGTGAATGCCGGCGAGACGGTCACGCTGCTTGGCACGAACGGCAACGGCAAGAGCACGCTGATGAAATGCGTGATGGGCATCGTGCGGCCGACCGCCGGCCGCATCGTCGTGGAAATCGACGGCAAGAAGCATGACCTTATCGGAATGAAAACAGAGCAGATCGTCGATATCGGCATCGCGCTGGTGCCGGAGGGGCGCCGGTTATTCGCGAAACTGACGGTACAGGAAAATCTCTTGCTCGGCGCCTTCCGGCCCAAGGCGCGCGCGCACATCAAGTCCAATCTCGCTTTCTGCTTCGAGGCGTTTCCGCGCTTGGCGGAACGGCGCCATCAGCTCGCCGGCAGCATGAGCGGCGGCGAGCAACAGATGCTGGCGCTCGCCCGCGCGCTGATGCTGGCGCCGCGCATCCTGCTGGTGGACGAGCCGTCGGTGGGGCTGGCGCCGCAACTGGTGAGCCGCACCATCGACGCCATCAAGCAGCTCAAGGAGCACTACCAGCTCACCGTGCTGATGGCCGAACAGAATTTCACCCAAGCTATCCGCATCGCCGACCGCGGCTATGTGATTGTGCACGGCAAGATCGCCTTCGAAGGCCGCTCGGCCGACGAGCTCAACAATAACGACCTGATCCGCCAATTCTATCTCGGGATGTGAGCGGTCAGCCGTAAAGGACTGAGCGAATAGGTCGCGTGCGGACACTGCACCCAGGCTCAAGACCCGCGAGCGGCCAAGAGCTCGTTGATGAATCCACGTTTTGCCCGCTTTCCTCGAACATCTGCGTCGAGCCGACAATCATCACGGTGGCACAAAAAACCACTCGGGCGATCACACTAATGGATGTTCTGAAATTCGCTAATGATTATCTTCTTGCCGGCACGGCAAGCTTCTTGAATGCTTGGACTGCGCCTACAATAGCGGTCTCCACTGGCAGCCGCTCAATGCTCGATGCCCCGACGAAGCCCTGTGCGGTAGTCCGCTCTAGAACATAAGCGACATCTTGCGGGTTCTCTATCGGTCCACCATGCGCCAAGGCGATTACATCGGAATTTACAGCGCGCGCCACATCGATGATATCCTGTGTCGCCTTTACAGCTTCGTCCAGGGACATGGCTCCTCCTGAACCAATCGTTCCTCCGCTGGTTAGCCCGACATGAGGAACGATCAAGTCTACGCCCGCTCGGGCCATCTGGGCGCCTTCCTCGGGGGTGCGGATATAGCAGGTTGTATACAGGCCAACCTCTCGAGCTGTCGCGATCATTTCGACTTCGCGGGCGAAGCCCAGTCCAACAGACTCAAAGTCACGGCGAATATTTCCGTCGAACCGAGATACGGTCGGATAGTTGATGACACCAGAAAATCCGACCTCGCAGAGCTGCTTAAGAAAGCTGCGCATATTTCGCGTAGGATCGGTGCCGCATACCCCGGCCATCACTGGCGTCTTCTTTACGGCTGGAAGCACATGATTCTCTCCAAGTTCCAGCACAATCTCGTTAGCATTTCCGTACGGCATCAGGCCGCAGATGGACGGCAAGCCGTCCATACGAAACTTGCCGCTATTGTAAATGACGACCAGGTCGATTCCGCCAAGCTCTGCACATTTTGCGGAGAGCCCGTTTCCGGCACCCGCGACGATTATCGGACTGCCCGCTGAGATGGTGGCGCGCAGGCGAGCCTCTACTTCTTCTCGCGTGTATCGATGTCCCATGTGCCTCTCGCGCAAAGAGTTGTTGTTTCAAGCTGATCCAGTCACGATTTAATTCGCCATGATCGGCGGCGGGACACTACTTGTTCGTAGGCGGCCGCGCAATGGCCGATCCGCTGTTCGAAGGATGAACAGCACAGCACGAAGTGACAACCTTGAACAATTCATGATCCGGCAGCGTGCGACCAAAACATCAATCGTTGAACACCGCCACCGCGCGGATCGGCGAGGCAGTGCCCTCGCGCCATTTGAGCGGCAGGCCGATGAACTGAAATTCGCCCTGGCCGAGCAACGCTTCGAGATTGCACAGGCTCTCCATGTGCGTGATGTCGAGTTCGAGGCAGGCCTTGTGCACCAACGAGTTGATCTTGCCCATCGGTCCCGGCCGCATCGAATCGATGCCGAAATGCACGATGCCTTGTTGCGCCAGCCATTCGGTCGCGGCGACGTTGACCCCGGGATTATCCGTCGCATAGGCCGGCGTCGGGAACGTGCGCGCGTGATGGCCGGTGCAAAGCAGCACGGTGCCCTTTTTCGGGATCGGCACGCCCGCCTTCGTCACCGCAGCCTCGAGATCGGCCGGCGTGATCTCCGCGCGCGGCGCGATGTGGCGCAGGTCGATGCAGATGCCTTGGACGATGCAGTTCTCCAGCGGGTATTTGTCGATCGGCGTGCCGCTCATGCCGAAGTGGCGCGGCGCGTCGATGTGCGTGCCGCCGTGGTCTGGCATGGAGAAGAACATCACCGCGTTGCCCTGTACGTAGCCGGAATCGACGAATGCTTCTTCATGCGACTTCCACACGCCGTAGATGATAGGCGGCTGTCCCGGATAGCTCGGCGTGCGATGATAGAGTTCTCGGCTCAGATCGACGATCCTCATTGTGCTCTCTTCCCTTGTCCAGTCCTGCAAAAACATGTTCCGAGCCGGATGGGCGATGTCATCGGCCTGACCTGTCCCGGCCAGAGCCATCCTGTATGGCCCGCCACACGCGCTCCGGCGTCAGAGGTAGGTCCCTGATCACGACACCGGTCGCCTGGGTTAAAGCCGCAGCAAGTGCCGGGGCGGTGCAGAGCAAAGCGCCTTCGCTGACCCCCTTTGATCCGTAAGGTCCTGGGCCGTCCGCGTTCTCAACACTCAGCGCCTGCAGCGCTAGCGGGACATCCTTGGTAGTCGGAATGCGGTAGTCCAGGGCACCGAGATTGCTGATACGTCCTTCGCCATCGAGAATGATATGTTCCATCAACGTGTGACCGAGCCCCATGATAGCCGCGCCCTCATCCTGCGCCTCCACCTGTAGTGGGTTCAGCGCCTTCCCGACATCGCCGACGGTGACGTGCTTGTGAATGAGAATCTCGCCGGTATCGGTGTCCACCTCGACTTCAAACGCGGTGCAGTTGAACTCGTAAAAGGCCGGCGTCCCACCCAGCGGATGGTCGGGCGCGGCCGGTTTTCGCATCCGGCCATTGCCGATCAGTTCGCCGTTCCAGGGCCCGAGCTTGCCTGCAATGAATTCGGCAATCGACAATGCGCGGTCCGGAAGGTTCACCACGCCGCTCGCTACGCTCACTTCGGCCTTGGCGTACCCAAGCAGGTCGGCGGCCATCTCGCGCAATTGCTCGTGGATGTCCTCGCAAGCACGAACGATGGCAGTGCCCATGAACACCGTCGACCGGCTCGCCGATGTTTGCAGGTCGAAGGGTACTACGGAAGTATCCCCCATCACCACCGACACTTTTTCCAGTGGTGCGCCGAGCGCGTCCGCCGCGAGCTGAGCGAAAATCGTCCTTGCCCCCTGGCCCATGTCGGATGTTCCGGCATAGATGATGACGCTGCCGTCGGCGAGCAGCCGTATGGTGGAGTTTGAAAGACCCGTGGTGGCGCCGGACTTGATGCCCACGGCAATCCCGCGACCACGCCCAGGAGCAAGCGGGGTGTTCCAGCCCACCGCTTCCGCCGCACGGCGCACCGTTTCCGGCCAGTTGCCATCTGCGGGCGTGTCCCCGCGCACGACCTCATCCCCTTTCCTTGCAAGATTGCGCATTCGGATGTTCAACCCGTCCAAGCCGAGTTCCCGAGCCGCTGCGTCCATCTGCGACTCCACTGCCCAAGCGATTTGCGGCGCGCCGAAGCCGCGAAAGGCGCAACTAGGCGTAGTGTGCGATAGCACCGCCCGGGCGTGGATTCTGGCGTTGGCTGTCCGGTAAGGGCCACAGCCCAAATAGTTCGCCTTGGTCATGACCCGTTCCGCGATGTCGGCATAGGCACCGACCAGAAAGTCGGATTTGATGTCCTGAAAGAGTATTTCCCCGGATCGGGTGAAACCGGTGCGTACGTGTATCTCCGCGGCAGTGCGCCGAACGGCCTGGAATGTCTCCTCCAGGCTGAGCACCAGCCGGCAAGGGCGGCCAGTGCGAAGCGCCAGGTATGTCACTAGAGGCTCAAGCTTGGGGTTTTGCTTCCCGCCGAAACCACCGCCCGGATCTGGAGCAAATACGCGCACCTGGGTCAACGGCAGGTCGAAGAGCTCCGCCATGATCCTCTGCAGCAGGAACGGATGCTGGACCGGACTCCATATTTTCAGACCGTCTTTCTCGACCAACGCCATGAAACCGTGGGGCTCGATCGCAAAATGCGTAACCATCGGGAATGAATAAGAATTCTCGACAACGATGTCGGCCTTCGCGGAGTCGACGTCGCCCCAGCCATATCTCCGCTCCTTGAGGACATTGGTGGCGGCCAGCGGATCGCCGGCACGGAGCGCCGGGTCTTGCACGAGTGGCGCATCCGGCGCGAGCGCGCCCGTCACGGAGAAAGCCGCGGGCAATGCCTCGTATTCGACGCGCACCAAGGACACCGCCAGTTCGGCCGTCTCCTTCGACTCTGCCGCCACGGCCGCCACGGGCTCACCGTGGTATTTGGTCTCACTAACTGCGAGGACTGGCCGGTCCTTGTAGACCGGGCCGAAACGCGGAACCGGCGTTGGTAAATCGTCCGCCGTAATGATGTCGACGACACCGGGCAGAGTGCGAGCCTCGGTGGTGTCGATGGAGACGATGCGTGCTCGGGCCGCGTCAAGGGTGACAAGTTTGACGTGAAGCATGCCCTGAAGCGGGATGTCCGCAAGGAATTTTTGGATTCCACTCACGCGTTCGCGGCCGCCGAGACGCCGCACATTGGCGCCGACGCAGGTTTCGACGTTTTGTCCGTAGCGCCTGGGCGCGTGGTCTGGCCGATGCGGACCACATCCCGCATCGTCGCCGGCAAACTTCTTCGCGCGGGTATCCTTGCCGGTTCCACCCGCTGTCGCCACTGCGCGGACGGCTTCGACTATCCGATTGTACCCGCCGCAACGGCAAAGGTTACCCGACAAACCTTCGCGAATCTTCTCATCGTCTGGTTGCAGGTCCTGGTCGAGTAGCGCTTGGGCGGACATCAGCATACCGGGGATGCAGAACCCGCACTGCACCGCACCGTGGTCGATGAAGGCCTCTTGCAGTGGGTTGAGTTCCCCGGCGCCGAGCCCTTCGATCGTGACCACCTCGGCGTCGTCGGCCTCGACGGCAAGCATTAGGCAGGAGTTGACGGTGCGGCCGTTGACGGACACCGTGCAGGCGCCGCACTCGCCCACGCCACAGCACTCTTTCGGACCGTACAGGTGCAAGGTGTCGCGCAGCAGGTCCAACAAGGTGGTGTTGGAGCCGATATCCAACGAGTGGCGTCGGCCGTTGACGGTAATTTCGATTGGGTTCGTGTCACCCATGTTTCTTTCCATCGGCAAGTCTTTCGGCAGCTCGGCGTTGGGCTCGCTTTGCCAATACCCTCAGCATCGCCAGACGGTATTGCGCACTCGCACGCACGTCCGTGATAGGAGAGGCCTTCGAGATCAAAGCGTCCAGCGCGATTGCTTTAGCCTCGGCTGCGGCAAATGGATCGGCTAGGGCGCCACCAGCGTCTCGCAGCAGCAGGGGGCGCGGCGACACGGCGCCGAATGCGAAAGTCGTCACTCCGGCATTGTCGATGCCGCAGCAGAGGTTCACGGTGGCCAAGTCGACGCCGCGCCGCCGTGTAATTCGGGCGAAGGCAGCGCCGAAGGGCTGATTTGGAAACGGGATGCTCACGGCCGTGGCGAGCTCGCCGGCAGCAAGGGCGGTGCGTCGGTTGCCCTGAATGAAGTCGACGATAGGTAACCGCCGCTCGCCACCGGGGCCGAGCACTTTTACAAAAGCGCCGTATACTGCGAGCACGGGAACGGTGTCCGCGGCCGGGGAGGCGTTGCAGACGTTACCGACCAAGGTGGCGCGGTTACGAATTTGGATGGATCCCACCACGCCTGCGGCCTCCGCAAGCGCCGGGAAGTGGAAACGCACGGTCTCGTGCCTTTCGATATCGCTCAGCGCCACTGTCGCGCTGATCGTGAGCCAACCATCTGCTTCGGTGATGATCGGTGGCAGGTCGCTTGTACGTTTCACGTCGATGATTACGCGCGGGGCTATCTTCCCGTCGCGCAGACCGACGATGAGGTCGGTGCCGCCCGCGAGCAACACGGCGGCGGCGCCATGCTCCTCCAGGAAGCCGATCACTTCCTGAAGGCTAGTCGGTCTCACCCAGCGAAACGGCCGCACGTTCTTTTCCGTGGCTCAGTCGGTTTGCGCCAAACCCGCGCCGAAGTAGTAGGTTCCAGCGTTGGTAAATTCCAAAGCGCCGGCGGCACCGAGTTCGCGGCCATGCCACTACGCTTGGTTCCACCGGCCGTTGCGCTCGTAGGTTACGCACCTCATCTGCGGACCTTTTAGATGGCGGTAATCGGCCGGGACTGCAGGAGGAAGAGGTCGCCGATCTGGTCGAATGCCCACTCGATGTCCTGCGGGCACCCGTGCATTTCCTCCAACTTCCGCCCCAGAGCCGCCAGTAGCTTCAACTCAGTCTCGTCTAGAACCTGCTTGCCAACGATGTGGCTGCGCTTGATCATACCCTTACGATCCAATGAATAGTGGTCGGGAGTATGCTCACCATCGACCACATTCTCGCCGAGGCCGAACGCGGCCTCAACGACCATTCGGTCTTTGCGGCCGTGCACCGGGTCAACGGTAAAGAGGACCCCGGACTTCTTCGAGTCGATCATCTGTTGGACGACGACAGCCATAGCAATGTCCTCCAAGGAGCCCTTTTCGGCGCGATAGAAGACGGCGCGGTCGGTGAAGAAAGACAACCAGCACTCCACGATTTTTTCGAGCACGGCGGGAAGCCCATCGACGTTGAGATAGGTCTCCTGCTGGCCGGCGTAGCTCGCTCCCTCGGAGTCTTCCGCGCATGCCGAGGAACGCACCGCGACTAGGCCATTGAGCACGGCGTAGTGCTCGGCAACGATCGTCGCCGGTGGCCTTGCCGCTGCGACGATCTCCCGAGCGCCGGTCATGTCGCGGGCGCGGCAGCAAGTTCGTAGCCGCTCCTGGTCAACCGCGGCGGTAAACGCGGCAGAGGTGACCACGAAACCTGGAGGAACCGGCAGTCCCTCCTGCATCATGGTCGCCATGCTTCCGCCCTTCCCACCGCTGAGGCTCACAGTACGACACTGCGGGTCGCCGAAGGATAGCACAAAGGACGAGCCGGTCATTTCACGCCGTCTTAATCAGATGTGGAGGGGAGACTCCTCCGTCGCCTTTTGCGCCGCCTGTTTCGCGGACGTGGAGAGAACATCCACCTGTCCCGTCGAGCCATTCACGCGAACCCGGTCGCCCGTTGTGATGCGCAGCGTCGCATCCGATGTGCCGACCACGGCCGGAATGCCGAACTCACGGGAAACAACCGCGGGGTGGGAGGCCATACCCCCGGCATCGGTCACAAGACCCCCGATCCGGGTGAACAAGACCACCCAGGCTGGACTCGTCGTACGGCAAACGGCGATCTCTCCCTTCTGAACTTTGTCGAAATCATCGGGAGTAAGCAGCACTCTGGCGATTCCTTCGACCACCCCGCTCGATGCGGGCAGCCCATTGATGACGCCGGCGCTCGTCGGGGGCTTGCGGTGGAATTTCTCCGGGAATCCCCAGTTCGTCAGATAGGGGAAGGCCAGCGCTTCATCGGTAGCGGTCCCCACCCAATCGCGCGGACGCAGCTTATAGGCGTCCTCGCGCTGGTCACGGCGATCGGACACCAGTTCCGGCACATCCCCAGGGAAGCTGCCCGCCATGACAGCACGCAGTTCGTTGTAGTGCAGATACATCACGTCCTCGGGGTCGAGCAGCACTCCTTGCGCAACCAATTTCGTCCCGATTGCGATTAGGACGACGCGAACGCGCGCATTGGTCCCTTGGTCGATGTAGAAGTGATGATCAGGCGTGAGCGGATTCATCTTCAGGCTCAGCGCGAGGGCGCGGGCCAACTTGTCACGACCTTCTCCGGCGGGAACCCCTTCCATGACCTGCGCCTTAGCGGCCTCGAGATCGCAACCCACCCTCTCGAGATCAGTGCGGAAGTCGTAGTCCGTCTCGAGGTAACCGCGAATGGCTTCGATCGCCGGCACTGGGTTCTCTTTCCACGTCTTGAAGGAGAATTCATGTGCCCACATGGACTTATAGCCGAAAACGTTCAGATAGGGATCGAGCTGATTGGCAATGAAAGAGCGCCCAGCTTTGCTCTCCTTCAAGGCGGCGAGCACGTCCTTCGCCGTGGGCTTCCTGAACGCCTTGGCGACATCTCCGCCCTCACCCTTGACGAACTCTTTCAGTTCCCACAGCCCCTTGATCGAGTCCCAGTTGCGGTCCTCGGTCGACGCTTGCAGACGTCCCATGAGTTCCCCGCGGTCGCCTTCGCCCTTCACCTCGGCGACCGCTTGGTTGAGAGCCATGGTCGCGGAGAATTGGGAGAAATTGAGCAGCCAGTGAATTTTCCAGTGGCGGTCGTGAATGTCGATGACATCCTCGAGCAGAATCGCGAGTTCGAGCAGGCTCGCGCCATCGTAATCATAGGTGTCGAAACGAACGAAGTTGTGCTCCATTTCCGGACGGAAACGCTCGCGCCACCAATCTAGAAAGTGGTCGGCGTAGTAAGGAAGCGTCCAGCCGAGATAGGCGCCGATTTGCGTCGAATACGCCGCATCAACCGGCGTCCGACCCATGTAGCGAGCCCCGTATTCCGAAGCCACGGCACGGACGTCCGGCTTCGCCGGAATCGCGGCACTGTAAATATAACCGTTGATGACCTTGACCAACCAATCCGATGCGAACGGAGTACCAAACCGGCGGAACATGTAGTCGCAACTCAACCACCAACCGCCAATGTCAGCATACATCGGCGACACAGGGTTTGGGATGTGCAAGTCGTCGTAGACCCAGAACAGCTCCTTTTGCCCCTCGTCCCACTCAATCGGAAATTCTTTGTCGCCAAAGAAAGTGGCAATCATGATTTGACTCCCCACGACGGTCCTTCCCGGGCGTCTTTTCATTGAACGGTCACTTATCGATAATCGAGTTGGGGGTGTCAATAATGACGACCCGGCAGATGCGCGGATATGATTCTTGGGAAGGACACGACGAGTCGGAACGTAAAAATGCCGGCAGGTTCGCGACCGCGGTGTGAACCTTCAGCCCGCGCGGTCGAGGCGGCGGTTGAGCAGCAGGAAAACGACGAGGATGCAGCCGAACACAATCTGGCGTCCCGCCTCGCCGATCTGCATCGTGGTCAAGAGGCTGGTCAAGACCGTGATCAGAATGGCCGCGGCGGCGACACCGATATAGGATCCCCTGCCGCCGGCAAGCGACATGCCGCCGATCACTGCGACCACAATGCTCGACAACACGTAAGCGTCGCCCAAGCCGAGAAAGGCCGCGCCGACGTAACCGATGAGGCAAAACCCGCTGAGCGCCGCGACGAGCCCGCTGATCGCATAGACCGATATCTTCACCAGCGGAACATTGGTGCCGGAGAGCAGCGCCACCTGGGCGTTTGCGCCGGTGCCGAAAATCTTGCGGCCCCAGGCGGTGGCAGAGAGAAACCACACCGCAGCCAGCCCGATGGCGATCCATAAGAGGAAGATGTTGGGCACGCCTAAGGTGGTGCGGCCGGCGAGCTGCGCCAGAAAAGGGCTCGCGGCGATTGCCGGCTGCGCGATCGATTCGAAAATGATCAGCCCGCCGTTGACGATGCTGGCGATCGCCAGCGTCATCACCAGGGGCGGCACGCCGAACAGCGCCACGCCCAGCCCGTTGATTGTGCCGACGGCGGCGCCGGCCAGTCCCATGAGGATGGCGACCGGCAGGACGGCGCTATCCTGGCCCTGAATAAGCGCGGCGCCGACGATGCCGCCGAGCGAGCCGTTGGCGCCGACCGAGAGATCGATACCTTCACCGCCGGCGATGAGGACGAAAGTTTGGCACAGCGCGAACAGGCCGAGGAACGCGCTGATCTTGAGCTGCGTACTGACTTGCGTGAAACTGAGGAACCCGGGCGTAACGAAATTTCCCAGGACCATCAATACAACGCTAAGAGCCAGCAACAGTCCGCCGGTGCGCAGGAATGTGATCACGCGGTTTTCCTCCGGCCGACGATGAAGGTGAAGCTCAAGGCCATGCAGATCACGATGCCTTTGAAGAACTCCTGATAGATGCTGGGGATGCCGGCGAAGTAGATGACATTGGCGACGAGTCCCAGCGCGATTGCGCCGAACGCCGCACCCCAGACCGAGCCGCGGCCGCCGGCGAGCGAAATGCCGCCGATCACCACGGCCGCCACCGAGGTCAAGGTGTAAGGAAGACCCAGCCGGGAATCGCCGGAGAGGGTCTGTGCCGAGATGGCGAGGGAGCCAAGGTAGACGAAGCACCACGCGATGCAGTAGCCGCAAAACTTGACCCAGCGGACGGCAATGCCGGCATGGAAGGCGGCCACGGAGTTGCCTCCGACCGCCAGCAATTGCCGCCCCAGTGGATAGCGTTGCAGCGCCGACCAGAGACCGAGGGCGACAAGGATGAGGATCAGCGCGATCGGAACACCCCAGACGCTGCCGGCGTAGAAGTCGCCGAATGCCGGGTCGACGCTGCCGCCCGGCTGCGGCCGGAAGATCAGCGCCACACCGAACCAGATCGCGCTGGTGGCGAATGTGACGATGAGCGACGGCAGCCGCAGATAGGCGACGAGCACGCCGTTCGTCGCTCCGGCCAGCAGGGCGATCGCGAAGGTCGCGGCGAGGGTCGGCCACAGGCCCCAACCCGCGAGCTCCGGCAGTGTCGCCAATGCGCAATTGAGCATCGACACACCGGTCCCGACGGACAGATCGAGTTCGCCGCTCAACACGATGATGGCCTGCGCGGCGCTGACCAGCACGGTCGGGGCAAAGGTGGCGATATTGCTGGACAAAGACCCGCGCGTCAGGAGACCGGGCTGGAGCGCGACATTGATCGCGAAGACGACGATCAGCATTCCCAGGCTCGGCAGCAGGCCGGCGTGGCGAAGGGCCCTCATGCCGCGCGCCCGAAGGAGGCAGCGAGCAGGTTATATTCGGTCATCGTCTCGCCCGCGAACTCACCGACGATGCGCCCGTCGTAGACGACCAGCACGCGGTCGCACAGGCTGAGCAACTCCTGGAAGTCGGACGCGTAGAGCAGCACGCCGGCGCCGTCGGCGGCAAGACGCTCGACCGCGGCATAGATCTCGCCCTTGGCACGGACGTCGACCCCTTTCGCGGGGTCGCTCAGCAGCAGGACCTTGGTCGCGAGCGGCAGCCATTTGCCGATCACCACCTTCTGCTGGTTGCCGCCGCTCAGCGCGCCGACCGCTTGCGTCGGTCCGCTGGCCTTGATCCCCAGCCACCTGATGATCTCAAGGGCGCTGCGGCGGATCTCGGCGAAAGGCAGGGTCCACGGCCGGCGACGAACGCAGGCTGACGGGTAGTCGAGATTCTCTTCTATCGACTGACCAATGAAGAGACCCTGCCGATGGCGGTCGCCGGGCACCAGGCACACGCCGTGGCGGATCATGTCGCGTGGCCGCCGCGGCCGCAGCTCGCCACCCTCGACCCGGACCCGGCCGGCCGCAATACGGCGCCCCCCGGCAAGCGCCTCGAGAATCTCTTCCTGACCTTGGCCCTGTAGACCGGCAAGCCCGACTATTTCACCGCACCGTAGCGCGAGCGTCGCCCCTTCGTGCCGCGGAGTGACGGCGAGCCCGGCCGCCTCCAGTACGACCGGGCCGATGTCGCGTACCAGCCGCTCGTGCGCCGCGATTTCGGTTTCGCCCGTCATCAGCGACAGCAGCCGGTCGTGATCGAGCTTGGCGCCGATGGACCAACTGCCGACGGTCTGCCCATTGCGGAGCACCACCAAATCGTCGCAGATCTCCTCCACTTCGGGCAGACGGTGCGAGATGAATACCGTTGCCACCCCTTCGCCGGCCAGTTTCCGGATTTCCTGGAACAGACGCTCGACTTCGGTATGCGCCAGGCTGGCGGTCGGTTCGTCGAGGATGAGAACGCGCGGCTTTCGCAGCAGGGCGCGCGCGATCTCGACGAGTTGCTGCTCCGCGCTCGAAAGCTCGCCGGCAAGGCGATCGACATCGAAATCCGGGGAAAGCCGCGCCAACGCTTCCGCCGCTGCCGTGCGGCTGCCCTCCCGGTCGATGAGGCCGAACCGGCCGCGCCGTTCGGCTCCGAGAAACAGATTCTCCCAGACCGGCAGGTCCGGCACCAGGCTGGCGTGCTGATGGGCAATGACGATGCCGCGATCGCGCGCTGCCCGCGGTGAAGGATGAGAAACCGGGCGGCCGTCGAAGGACATCTCGCCTTCGTCGGGCCTGATCTCGCCGGCGAGGATGGCGGAGAGGACCGATTTGCCCGCACCGTTCGCGCCGAGCAGGCCGCCGACGCGACCGGCGGACAATGATATTTCCGCACCGTTCAGCGCCACCACGCCGCCGAACCGCTTTACCACGCCCCGCGCGGTCAGGATCGACACTGCCGCTCTTTCGTCACCATGCGGCCGTCGAGGCGCGCATGTCGTGCGCCTCGACGGCCATCTTCTCTATTGGAACAAAGCGTCAAGCTGATCCTCGCTCAGCCACGTGGCGAGGAAGTAGCCATTCGGCTTATCCTTCATCTTGGCCAGCGTCGCGTCGAGATCCGCCGAATCAACGAAGGTGGTGATCGGATAATAGTAGGTATTGTCCTTCAGCGGCTTAAGCGTCCGCCCTGCGGCGATGCGCACCGCAATGCCGAGGGCGGTACGGCTGATGTCGGGCGGGTTGACCTGAGCGAATATCTTGAGGTCCGGCTGCTTGAGAAGAACCGTTTTCCACTCCTCCAGGAACGCCTTCTGCGTCTCGCCGGTCATGGTGGGGATGGGACGGCCCGCGTTCTCGAATGCCCGCATCACGCCAAGCGCCATCGAATCCTCGACGAAGACGCCGTCGATCTGCGGCTGCGAGGCGAGCACCGTCGACATAGCGGCCTGGGCCTTGGCCTGATCCCATAAGCCATATCCCTGCCAGACAATGTCCAGACCGGGATTCTTGGCGAATGTATCCAGCGCGGCCTTGCGCCGGGCTTCAGCCGCCGGGTGGCCGGGGATGCCGTCCACGACGACGATCTTGCCCTTGCCGTTGAGTGCCTTCGCCAGCCATTCGGCATAGCGCATGCCCCAGGCATAGTGATCGACCGTCACATTGACAGCATAGGGGCTGGTCACCGCCTGGTCGAAGGAGACGACGGGAATGTTGGCCTTGTGCGCCTCGGCGAAAACGCCGTTGAGCGCGGTCGCCGAATTGGCGTTCACCATGATGACCGAAACATGCTGCTGGATCATGTTACGGATATCTTGGATCTGCTGATTGGTGTCGGCGCCGGCCTGCTGCACGATAAGCTGGCCGGCCATTCCCTTCGACTTGTAGAAGTCGAACTGTTCGTTGGCGCCGGCAACCATTTGATTGCGCCATTCCGTGCCGAAATAGCCGTTGGACAGGCCGACGACGATTTTCGAGCCGTCCTCGGCGTAGGCGGACGTGGACCACAGGGCCAGCGCCGCGACGCCGGCAGCAAAGAGCTTATTCATAGCCTATTTCCTCCGCTCGTTTAATTGTAAGGTCAGGATGCGGTCTGCCGTCGAACATCGAGAAGAGCGAGCCTCGCCAACTCGATCAAGGGAGGACGGGACCCGCATGCGCCTCCTTCCCTATCTCTGTTGTCGTCTGCCGATATGGTGAAATCGCTGGCAGTTCACTTGATTAATAACTTGCGCTTCTGGGGCAGCACAAGGGGGGCGGCGCAAGTTTCAGACGGCATGATAATGCGCCGCGCACGATGGCATTCGGCCTTGCGGGTCGAAAGCAACGGATCTGGGGTCGATCATGCCGCTGCCGAGCTCCCTCTCGCCAGGAGCGCTCGCAGAATCTTCTCGGGAGAGAGCGGCAGGCTGTCGACGCGGACGCCGACTGCGTCGAAGATTGCATTGGCAATGGCGGGAATGGGGGCATTCGCGCACATCTCACCGAGGCCCTTGGCGCCGTAGGGACCATCCGGCGCCGGCCGTTCGATAATGCGGATCTCGGTCTTGGGCAGGTCGCCGAGGCCAAGCATAAGATACTCGTTGAAATCCCTAGCGCCATGGTCGCGCGCGGGATAGTAGGGCTCCGTGGTCTCGTAGAGCGCGTGGCTCATGCCCATCCAGGTGCCGCCGACGAGCTGCTGCTCGACCATCTTTGGATTCAAGGCCCGGCCGACCTCATAGACGCTCTTGAGCGACAGAACATCGACTTCGCCGGTCTCGGTGTCGACCTCGACTTCCGCGATCGTGCAGGCGTGGGCATAGCAGGTCGACGGCTTCATCGCTCCATCCGTCGGCGAGGGATAGGAGCGTGGTATGAAAAACATCCCGCGCCCGGAGATGGATCGGCCCTGTTGGAAGTGCGCGGCCAAGGCGACGTCGGTCACCGAGACCGATTTGCTCGGCACGCCGACGATATGGATATTTCCCGTGCCATCCGTCCGCAGGTCGCGGGAATCCACCTCGAGCATATTGGCGGCAACCTCCAGCATCACATCGCGGGCTTCCTTGGCGGCGGCGATCACGGCATTGCCGGCGCGATGCGTTCCCCGCGAGGCGAACGTTCCCATGCAATGCGGTCCCGTATCGGAGTCCGCGGTATCGACGATGACGCGCTCGGTCGGTACGCCGAGCGTCTCGGCGCAGATCTGCGCCATGATCGACTTCATTCCCTGTCCAAGATCGACACTTGAGAGCGACACTATGAAATTGCCGGTCGGGGTGGAGTGAACCAGCGCCTGTGTCGGGTCGCCGCCGAGATTCATGCCGGTCGGGTAATTGACGGCCGCAACGCCGCGGCCACGTTTCCTGGCCATGGGCTACCCTCTCTTCTCGCGCGATGACATCTTCAGGAAACGGGATTCGACCGGCCAATTTGCCCAGATGGACGCCTCCTGCATACATTCGATCAGCGCAGCCCCTTCCGTGAGCTGACGATGCGCCTTCATATCGCCATCCCGGTAGGCGTTGATGAAACGGAATTCCAGCGGGTCCATTCCAATGATGCGCGCCAGCTTGTCCATCTGGACCTCGAGGGCGAAGTCCGCGATAGTGACGCCGAAGCCGCGCATGGAGCTCGACGGCGTTCGATTGGTGTAGACGCAATAGCAATCGATCTCGACATTGGGAATCGAATAGGGTCCCGGGAAATGCGCCGCCGCCTTCTGCGCGCCGTAGGGTGAATGGCGGGAATAGGCGCCAGAGTCGACATAGCATCGCACCTGACGGGCCACGATTCGCCCATCTTTCGTCAGGCCGTCCTTGATGTAGATACGCTCGGCCGCCCTGGCTGAAGAGATCTGCATCTCTTCGTAACGATTGTAGATGAAGGCGACGGGCCGACCGGTGAGCATGGCGGCCAGCAGGGTGATCGGCTCCACGGTGCAGTCCACCTTGCCCCCGAAGCCGCCGCCCGCAGTGCCGCCGATGAAATGCAGGCGCTGGCCCGGTATATCGAGGATGATCGACGCGTTATCGAGGGTGAAGAAGATCGCCTGAGTTCCGGTATAGCAGGTCAGACGGTTATTCTGATCGGGCACCACGATACACCCTGTCGTCTCGGTCGGCGCGTGCTCCATGGGACTGGAGTCGTAACGCTCCTCCAGGATGTGATCGGCTTTTCGGAAGCCTGCCTCCACATCCCCGAGCTTGACCTTGCGGCTCGCGCCGCTGTCATAGCGATAATAATTTTGCCCATGATATTCGTTGACCAGGGGCGCGCCGGGCCTGAGCGCTTCCTCGACATCGAAGACTGCGGGAAGCTCTTCGTAGTCGACGCGCACCAAAGCAGCCGCCTCATAGGCGCCTCGTTCGCTGTCGGCGACGATGGCGACCACAGGCTCGCCAAGCCAGCGTACCTTGTCGAAGGCAAGCACCGGCTCGTCTTCCGGTCCGATATTGATCAGGTTCAGCACGGTATAGACATTGTGCGGAACGTCTTTTGCCGTAATGATCCGCTTGACGCCGGGATGCCGCTCCGCCGCACTCGTATCGATCCGCAGGATCCGTGCATGGTGGTGCGGACTGCGGACCATGCGGAGGTGGAGGAGCGCTGGAACGTGCCGGTCGGCATAGAACGGCGTGATGCCGCGGACGTGCCCGGCCGTGTCGGAGCGCTGCCTCGACTGGCCGATCTCCTTGAGATCATCGCGGCGCTCGTCGGCGAAATAGCTTTTGCGTATCTCCATCACACCGCTCCCCGTTCCGGTGTGCCGCGGCGAGCATGGCTCCGGGAAACGGACAGGACGGCTCTGATGATCGGCTCATAGCCGGTGCATCGGCAGATGTTGCCGCTGAGCGCGTCTTCCACGTCGGCCCGATCGGGATGGGGGTTTGCATCAAGCAGCGCTTTCGCCGCCATGAGCATGCCGGGCGTGCAGAAGCCGCACTGGGCTGCGAAGTGGTCGAGCAAGGCCTGCTGCAAAGGATGCAATTTGCCATCCGCCGAGAGACCCGCGACCGTCTCGACGGTCCCGCCGCGGCAGTCCTCCGCCAGCGTAATGCATGCGAGGCGAGGCTCCCCGTCGACCACAACCGTGCATGTGCCGCAAGTTCCCTGGAGACAGCCGGCTTTTGGCGTGAGGTCGCCGATCTTGTCCCGCAAGAACCTGAGAAGCGTCGTTCCGCTGTCGACGAATTCGGCCCGCTCTTCGCCATTCACGGTCATTTGGACAGGTACTTTTGTCATGACGCAGCTCACGGGAAATCGAGGAATTCAGCTCGAAAGCAACCGGCGGAGATGAACGGGGAGCACTGCCTTCCGGTACCATTCGCTTGCGATCGCGTCGGACGAAGGCGACGTATCCGCCACGGCCGACGCCACTATTCGTTCAATCTCGTGCGGCGTCAGCGCCGCTCCCTTTAGCGCCTCTTCCAGACTATGTGCGCGGACAGGCGTGCCCGCCATGGCGCCGAGGGCAACACGCGCTGCTGAAACGCGGCCTTCCGTCGTCGAAACCACGGCAGCTATCGACAGCACGGCGGCGCCATTCGGCTTAACACGGCTGATTTTGACGAAGCGAAAATCGTCGGGCATGGGGCGAGGGAAGCGAACTGCCGTGACGATGGAGGCGGCGGCGAGTTGCGTGCGCGACTTGAAGAACGTCTCGAGATCGAATTCGCCGAAGCCTTCGGGACTTGCGATGGAAACGACGGCATCCAGCGCGAGCAGTGCGACACCGAAATCGCCATAGGGGCTCCGCGCGAAAAGATTGCCGCCTACCGTCGCCGCCGACCGGACGGCCGGACCGCCGATCGACTTGGCGACGGGAGCGAGGAAGGCAAGCCCAGGGGTTTTCGCAATTCTCGACATCGTCACGCCGGCACCGAGCCGTACCATGTCGTCGGTCACGTCGATTTGTTTGAGCTCCGGCGCGAGCAGGCGGACATAGGTGCCGATCGAGATATCGCCTTCGTTCACGCGCCGCACCAGGATCGTTCCGCCGCCCAGCAGCCGCGCCTCCTGCCGTTCAGCCAGGAAGCGGGAGGCGGCCTGCGGATCATTAAAGCTTTGATAGGCAAGGGTCATTCGTTCGCTCTCTTCTCGCCGGCGGCGCGGCGAGCGTGCCAAGCCGGACGCCGCATGCCCGGCAGCAGTCCGTCGAAGCCGAACCGTAGATAACGACAGCATAGCCGGACCGTGGCGGGTGCGCTTATCAATCTATCTGGTTTTGCCAGGGCTGCGGGGGCCCCACATTGACGCCGGGCGCGGATGGATTTCTAATCCAAGCTAAAGCGGCCAAATTCGCAGGACATAGTGTAGCAGAAGCCGTGGTTTCGGGTGGAAACCCAATGTCGAAGATATTTCGCGTTCACCACGGCTCGTTCGGTCACGTTTCCGCTCTCGAACTGACGACCGAACTCGTGACGCACGCTCATTCGAGCGCGAACGTGAGCTTCTGGTTGTCGGGAGCGCCGGCGCACGTCCTGGTCAATGGGACGCTGGTCGGCCATGACGCGAAGAAGGCCGCGATCATCGATCGCTTCGTGCCGCACTGCGTGAAGGTTGACAGCAGCTCAGGTGCAGCACAGAGCCTGTCGTTCTATCTCGACCCGGATTGGCTGTCGCGGAGGTTGCCCCTTCATCCGCCCAGGAGTTTCACGCATCTCGACATCGCGATCTCGGCGCCTCTGCGAGAAGAACTGTGGATGTTGAGAGACATGCTGCTTGATGATATGAGCGACGAAGTCGAGCTTGATTGCGCCTTGGCCGCCTTCCTGAAGCACGCGTTGATAGCGTCCCGTGAAGCGGCGACCGCAGATGCAAAGCGAGACCATAGCGCACGCGATTTCAGGATTCGCAAGGCGCTGGCGCTCATGCGCAACAACATGGCGCGAAATCTCGACATGGAAACGGTGGCGCGAGAGTCCGGCTTGTCTCGTCCTCACTTTTTCTCGTTGTTCCGTGACGAACTGGGACTTACGCCGAGCATATTCTGGAACTCGCTGCGGCTGGAGGAGGCGATGCTGCAGATGAGCCGCTCCCAGGCGAGCCTGACGTCGGTTGCGAGCCGTCTCGGCTTCGATGCGCAATGCAATTTCACCCGGTTCTTTCGTCAGCACACCGGTGTCGCGCCGAGCGAGTACCGGCAAGCGCTGACGCACCGTGCAGATGCGGCGACGTACGGCACTGAGGCGTGCATGCCCGACGTACTGCTGGCCCCCATGCCGAAGCTGCCACCTCGATTACCCGAAGGCGCATGTCGCAACAAAAATTACTGACAGCAAACGCGGCCTAGCAAAAATAGCAATGCCGAAACGATCGAAACGAGGCGAACGGCACCGACCGCAACATTTCCGTCGGGCGTCGGCTGTCTCGTGACCTACGGCCGCGCGACCGGCGGAACATAGGTCTCCAGTTCCGGAGCCGGCAAGTTCACTACTTGGCCGATCTCCGCCGAGCGATAGAGCGCCATCAACATCTCGGCCACGCCGACGCCGTCCTCGAAGGTCTCGATCGGGCGCCGGCGGTGACGAAGAGCGTCGACCATGTGCCGATCCTCACCGATATAGCCGTAGATGTCCGCCTCGTTCTCGACCACCGGCATCAAGCCTTGCTCGGCGTTCTGCTTCTCGACCAAATCCTCGCCCTGCCCGGCGGTCACCTCGCGCGACAAAAACACTTTCAGCCCGGTGTTGAGCGAGCTGAACTCCATGGAATATTCGGGGCCAAGGAGCTCGATCAGGATGCGCAGGCCGGCGCCCACATAGGCCCATGAATTGGTGGCTTCGACCAAAACCTCATGCCCTTGCGCATCGCGGAAGGTGAGCGCGCCGCGGGCGAAATCCTCGGCCGGCCGCTTGGCATAATCGATCTCGGCACCCATCATGCGCTTGAGCTTTACCACATATTCCGGCCGGGTCCATTTCAGGTTGCCGACAGTGGCGCTGGCGCTCACGAGCTTGAGGTCGCTACGCGGCGCGCCGGGCGCGGTCAGCAGAAAGCGCGCCACCTCGACACTGTGACAAGTCATGTCGGAGAGCACACCTCCGCCTTGCCGTTGACCCTGCCAGAACCACGGCATGTGCGGCCCGCTATGCTCCTCGGCGGCGCGCGCCAGGTAGGGACGACCGCAAATCGGCACGGCGCGACGCCACACGATGTCCTTGCCGCGCTGGACCGCGCTCGAGAACACCTGATTTTCCAGATAGCCGTGGATCAGAGAGGCATCCCCGGCAAGGCGCAGCATCTCCCGCGCTTCGGCGAGCGTCCGCCCTAGCGGCTTTTCGCAAACCACGCCGACAAGCTTCGCCCGGCCGGATTTCACCAGATCGTGGATCTCTCGCATGATGTCGAGCCGGGTGAAGTTCGGCGCAGCGATCCATACGGCATCAACCTCACCGGAAACCAGCATGGCTTCGAGTGAAGCGAACGGCCGGCAGGGGCCAAGCTCCAGCACATTAGCTTCCGCGGCGAGCGCCTCGCGATGCGCGGCGGTAGGACTATAGACTCCCGCAACGGAGACATGGCGAACTGCGATCAGCGCCTGGAGGTGGAACTTGGCGATGAAGCCACTGCCGATCAAGCCGATCCGCAGCTTGGCGATTGACGCGTCATCCTTCATGGAAACCTCCGCGTTAGCGCGTGTGGTTCGGCCGGCGCCGTTCCCATGCCTTGAGTCGACGCTGGCGAATGTTGCGCTCGATCATCGCCGTGGTAATCGGAGGAACGTCGCTCGCGGGGGGCATGGGATTATACCGGCAGACCATTCAGTTTACCAGATGCAGCGGTTCCCTCTCTGTTTTGCGGGCTCGCGCGCAAAGAATCCGCTGCTCCGACGTGCAGGGAATTCTACCGTAAGTTACCGAAATCGCTTGTTGAATTCGACGTGAGACCCGAGGAGGAGAGTGGCCACGCACTGGCTCAGGCAAGATCATTCGTTACAAGTTGCGTGAAGCCCTGAAGGCGTAAGTTGCGGGCCGGTCGCCCGGCCACCGGACGAAACGAGGAGGATGCGATGCAAGACGTCGAAACGCTATGGGCCGACTTTGCCCGACCGATCGTTACGGCAGACGATTACATCGCTTCCCTGCGCGGGCGCCGCGTGAATGTGTTCTTCAGGGGCGAGCGGGTGCACGAGCCGGTTGACAACCCGGTGATCTGGCCGTCGATCAATGCGATGGCGGAGACCTATCGCCTCGCCAGCGAACAACCCGAACTCGGCGGCGTGCGAAGCGAGATCGCCGGCATCCAGATCAACCGCTTCCTGCACGTTCCGACCAAGGCGGACGATCTCGTCGGCAAGCATGAGATGCAGCGCGAGTTGGGGCGTCGCACTGGTACCTGCTTCCAGCGCTGCGTCGGCCTTGACGCCATCGGCTCCTGCCATTCAGTGACCTTCGACATCGATGCCGAACGCGGCACCGATTATCACAAGCGTTTCCTCTTGTTTCTCAAGCGCGCGCAAGTCGCCAATATCGTGATCGGTGGAGCCATGACCGATCCAAAGGGTGACCGTTCCAAGGCCCCACATCAGCAGGCCGATCTCGACCTGTTCCTGCGCGTCGTACGCCGGGACAAGAAGGGGATCTACGTATCCGGCGCCAAAATGCATCAGACTGGCGCGGTAAATTCGCATTGGCTCATCTTCATGCCGACGATGCGCATGACCGAAGCCGATCGCGAGTGGTCGGTGGTGGGCGCCGTACGCGTCGATACGCCCGGGCTCACATATATCGTCGGGCGGCAGACCAACGACATGAGGGCCGTGGACGGAGGCGAGCTCGATGCCGGCAACGCACAATTCGCCGGCCAGGAATCGTTGATCGTCTTCGATAATGTGTTTGTGCCCTACGAACACGTGTTCATGGACGGCGAATGGAATTACGCGTCCACCCTGGTGGAGCGCTTCACCACCTACCATCGATCCTCATATGTGTGCAAAACCGGCCTCGGAGACGTGCTCGTTGGCGCAGCGGCGGAAGCAGCCTCGCACAACGGCGTCGAGGCAGTGTCGCACATCAAGGACAAGCTGGTGGAGATGACACATCTCAACGAGACCATCTATTCGAGCTGCATGGCGGCCGCTTACCGCTCGAAACCGATGGCCTCTGGCGCCTATCTCAACGATGAGATGCTTTCCAACGTCGCCAAGCACAACGTGACCCGGTTTCCGTTCGAGATTGCACGCTTGGCGCAGGACATCGCCGGCGGCCTCGTGGTTACCATGCCATCTGAGCGAGACTTGCGGAACAATGAGATCGGACCCCTTATCCGCAAGTTCTTGCAGGGTCGCAGTGGAGTGGAAACAGTCGATCGCATGCGCATCCTGCGCTTGATCGAGAACATGACGATCGGGCGTAACGCCGTCGGCTATTTAACTGAGAGTCTGCACGGGGCCGGCTCACCGCAGGCCCAGCGCATCCAGATCGCGCGCGGCATGCGAATTGAGGATAAGAAAGCTCGGGCTCGCATGCTAGCCGGCGTGAAAGAGCCGGCGCGGAAGGTCTAGAGCATGTTCAGTTTCGGTGGAAACTGATCATGCTCTAGATTCTTTGTTTGGTCGCATTTTCTACGGAAAACCGGTATCCACTTTTTCTGAAAATGCTCTAACGTTTAGACGCCTTCAGTAGCTGACCACCGGCCGCTGAAACAGCTGCCTCCGAAAGCTTATGAGCGAACTCGGTTGGACGGCTGTACGGGTGCGCAACATGACGCGAGGCGGGCCGCGGTCCGATGAAGTGGCCGTCGTCCTCATTTGCCGGTTTCGATGCGGAAGCGTTGCTCCGGATCGAGGATGGCGACGACGCGGACGCCGCAGCCTTCGCCCTGCGGCCAGCGCCAAGGGAATGCCATGAAGGTGCAGCGCTTGCCGGTGATCGCGTCGAGGTCGCCGTTGATGTTTTCAATTCCGGGAATGCCGCCCTTGATCATCATGATCTTGTGTGCCGGCTCCCAATGCGGAAAGTCCTTCATCGCATCGCGGCCGGTCTCGCGCCGGTATTCCTCGATCAGATGCGGATGCGACGGTCCCGGCCCATGCTCGATCAGCTTGGTGCCGAGCGGATGATCGAGCGCCTGGACGTCGACGCCGACCATCTTTACCTGTTTCTCCACCAGCCACTCCGCCGCCTCCTTATAGAGGCCGGGCGAATAAGCGTAATATTCATCGCTGTCGGCGAGCTTGTGATGGGTACCGGTGTTGATCATCACGATGTCGTTCTTGCGGATCTTCGGCGTCGCCTTTTCCAGGTCGTCCGGCGTGATGACGCCCCACTTGCCCTTGGGGATGGCGACCGCGACGCCGGTGCCGAAAAACCGCCACAGCTTGTAGCCGGTCATGGTCGGCGTATTTTCCGTAACGTGCAGCGGCGCGTCCATATGCGTGCCGCGATGCATGATGCCCTCGAACTCGGTGACATAGACGCCGTCGAGCGCATGGAATTGCAGCGTCAGCACATTGATGCCGGGCGACGACGGCCATTGCGGAATGCCGTGTCCCCAGCGGGCGCTGAGATTGTAGAACTTGAGGCCGCTGGTCCCGGTTGCCATTTATGTCTTGCCCTTGGCTTGCGGCCGCCTCAGGCGGCGGTGCCTGCTTCCAGCCGGTAGGTGCCGGCGGGATCGAGAACAGCGACGAAACGGACGCCGCACGCGTCACCCTCCGGCCAGTTCCAGGGATAGGCCTGGAAGGTGCAGCGCTTGCCGAGGAGCGCGTCGACTTCACCGCCGACATTCTCGATTGTGGGAACCCCCGCGGCGAGCAGCGTCCGGTGGGCCGGGTTCCATTCCGGAAAGTCCGTCTTTGGATCGCGGCCGGTCGCCGCCTGATAGGTTTTCGCCAGGCGCTTCATCTGCGGTCCATTGCGTTGCAGCCCGAGCGAGGTCGCGAGCGGATGATCGATCTGCGGCGTGTCCATCGCCACCAGCTTCACCCCCTTGGCCACGAGCCACGCCGCCGCTTCCTTCGACAGGCCCGGCGAATGACCGAAATAATCGATGCTGTCGCTGTAGCGCCGATGCCAGCCGGTCACGATCACGACGATATCCTTGCACTCGACGGCCGGCGTCGCGGCTTCGAGATCCGCTACGGTCGCGAACTCCCAGGGCTGCTTCGGGATCGACAGAACGACGCCGGAGCCGAAGAAGCGATCGAGCGCGATCTCGCCGACACCGACACCGCGTTGGATGAGGTGGAGGGGCGCATTCACATGCGTGCCGCTATGCATGACCATGCGGATCCGTGTAGCCATGACGCCATTCTTGGCATGGGTGCTCGAGCGGTGGAGCTTGACATCTTCGAAGCCCGGCAACGTAGGCACACCGTGGCCCCATTCATGGCTGAGTTCGTAAAAGACGAGCCCGGTCTCGGGCTCCGTCACACCGGGCATGATCCCCTCCCTCGAACTCCGGCCGGCCGATTTTGCCAGCGGCGCGGAGCCTCTGGGTACCGCACTCTGTCCGACCGTCGAAAAGTCAGCCAATTCATAGTCGGTGCTGCCGCATGCACCGACGGAGCCAAGGAAGAGAAGAGCTTGGACGAGGGCGGCGCTTTCTCATTCCCACAGAGATCATCTTAGCTCTTCTTGGTCATGCCCGGCATTTCGCCGCGGAAATAGGTGAAAAACTCGGTGCTCTGAACCATGCGGTCGTGGCCGACCGCGAAGTCAAGAACCGCGGGCTTGCCCTTCTTGTTGGCCTCAAGCGCGCGCCCGAGCGCGCCGGCGATGTCCTGCGAAGCCTCGATGCGTTCGCCGTAGCAGCCGTTGGCTTCCGCGACCTTCGCGAAATCGGGCTGCACCTTGAGATTGGTACCGAGATAGCGTTGACCATAGACGTAAGTCTGGATGTCGCGGATCGAGCCATAGGCTTCATCGTTGAGGACGCACCAAGTGACCGGTAAATTGTGTTCGACCGCCGTTGGCAAATTGTTCATGACCATCTGGAAGGAGCCGTCGCCGACGAAACAGAGGGCCGGCCGATCGGGATACACAAGCTTCGCTACAGGAAAGCCGCTTGCCACGAAACCCATGCCGTAGAAGCTCGATGGCACGACGAGCGATCGTGGTTGATAAATTCGGAAATAGGGCATTGCGCCGGCGATGTGCTGCGCAAGACAGCCGACATCGATGCCGATCGTCGTCTCGCGAGGAAACGTTTTGCGCGCGGCGCGAATGACCGAGAGGGCATGAATCGGGACGCGGTTTTCGCCGGCGATTCTTTCGGCTTCGGCTTCGATCGCGGCCATCGCCTTGCGCACCCGCGCCACGCGCTCATGCGCCGCGAAGGCCTTGGCGTCGAGCGCGCTGCCGCTTTTCGCCACGATCGAGAGAATCTGCCGCAGCACAGTCCTGGCGTCGCCGGTTATCGGGTACCGCGGGACGATCGAGCGGCCGTGCTCGGCGGCATCGATGTCGATTTGCACATAAACGGCGTGCGCATCGGGCAGGAAGCCGTCCCGCCAGTTCGTCTCCATCTCTTCGAACTTGGTGCCGACGCCGATGATGCAGTCGGCGTTTAGGAACAATTCCTTGCTCAAGGGATTGCGATGCGCGCCGAGGCCGCCGACCGACATGGGATGGTCGTCGGGGATGATGCCGCGACCGGCAAGCGACGTCAGGATCGGAAGCGCGAGCATCTCGGCGAGCTGACGCACTTCGTCGAAGGCGCCCGACATGACCGCGCCGCCGCCGGCAACAAGGATCGGACGCTTTGCGGCAAGTAGCGCCTCTGCTGCGGATCTGACGAGATCGGGATCGCCGGCGATGGCTGACCGCGTCGCCGCCGGCAGGTAATCCCCGAATTCGACTTCTTGCGGCAGCAGATCGCGGGGCAGGTCGACGTAGACCGGACCAGGCTTGCCGCCGCGCGCGATCGTAAAGGCGCGGCGTGCGATGTCGGGGATCATATCGGTGCGATCGACCCGGATTGACCACTTGGTGATTGGTGCAAAAATCCTGTCGGTCGCGATTTCCTGGCTCGCCCCCTTCTGCGACGTGCTCGTCGCACCGCGTGCCGCGAAGACAACGATTGGGAGTGAACCAATGAAAGCCTCGGCGATGCCGGTCACGAGGTTTGTTGCGCCGGGGCCCGCGGTCACGATGCAAACACCCGGCTCGCCGGTGAGCTGAGCATAGGCGGCCGCCATATTCGCGGCGCTCTGTTCGTGGCGGACGAGAATGTGCTCGATACCATCGGTCTTGTAGATACCGTCGTAAAGCGGAAGGATGTGGCCACCCGGCAGACCGAAAACGTGCCGGACTCCTTCCGCCTTCATGATCTTTATGATGGCCTCGCCCGCGGGCAGTTTTGTCATTCTCTGGTTCCTCGTGTCGAGGCCGCTTCAGGTTCTAGCTGATCACGTCCGCCGAACTGCACCGAGCGACCTTGAGGGTCGATGGCATGACGGCGTGGCCCATCGGTTCGTACTATTTGCACAGGGACGGCCGCTCGCCGCCTGTTTCTCTCAGTGATTGTTGACGAGAGGACAGCCGCCTTGATCGATGGGCCGAAAGGCCTTGGCCGCCGGAATGGTGGCGACGACCTTGTAGAGGTCCCACGGTCCGGTCGATTCTTCGGGCTTCTTGACCTCAACCAGGTAAAGATCCCGCTCGAGACGACCGTCGGCGCGCAGATGGCCGTTTTTCGTCGCGAAGTCGTTGACGGGCATTTCCCGCATCTTGGCGAGAACCTTGTCCGGATCCTTGGTACCGACCGCCTGCACGGCTTTGAGGTAATGGCGCACGGCGCTGTAGTTCATGACCGGGTCCCAATCCGGCGGATGCCCGACACGCTCCATGAAGCGCTTGGAAAACTGGCGGGTCTCGTCGTTGAGGTCCCAGTAGAACGGGTTGACGAGCAACAATCCGTGCGCCACGGCCAGCGTCATGCTCTTGATGTGGCTGATGAAAAGAACATAGGCCGTAAAGGTCTGCTTTTCCCGATCAACGCCGAACTCGATGGCTTGCTTCAACGTGTTGACCGTATCCGCGGAGGAATTGGCAAGGGCAATCACCTGTGCCCGCGAAGTTTGCGCCTGGAGGACGAATGATGAGAAGTCGTTGGCGCCGAGTGGGGCGTACACGGCCCCCAACACGCGGCCGCCCTTGGCGACGACCTCCTCGCTGGTCTCGCGCACAAGCGATTTGCCGAAGGTGTAGTCCGCCGCGATGAAGAACCAATCGCGCCCGCCCCGCGCCATGATCGCGTCGGCAAGCGTATGCGAGATGGACCACGTGTCCGTTGCCCATTGCACCGCGTAAGGACTGCATTTCGGACCGGTGATGTCGGCGCTCATGGCGCCGATGAAGAGTGCGACCTTTTTCTTGTCGGTGGACAGGTTCTGTATGCCGAAGCCGATGGCTGAGTTCGGCACGTCGGCGATCGCATCGACTCCGTCGACATCGTACCATTGGCGGGCGATGGCGAGGCCAATGTCGGGCTTGTTCTGGTGATCGGCGGCGACGACCTCAACTTGGTGCCCAAGCACGGGACCGGCGTCCTCCACCGCCATGCGGACGGCCACCACAGTCTCCAAACCTCCATCGACCGAATAGACCGAGTTTTGGTCGTTCAATACCCCGATCTTGACCGGCCCCTCGGCCGCAGGAGCGGAAACGATAAGGCACGCCGGCAACACGGCCGCCGCGATCACCATTATGGACGGTCTCATAGCTCCTCCCCCTTTTATGGCCCGCCGGTCGGCGGACGATTTGCGATCCTCTGTCACCGACAGAGCACCAACTAGTCGGCGCGTCCAAGAAGCTGTCCGCCGTCAATATTGTATTGCGCGCCGGTGACAAAGCTCGACGCGTCGGAAGCGAAGAACAGCGCCAACCCCTCGATCTCCTCCAGTCGCCCCACACGATGACTCGGTGAGCTCTGCTCGAAGACCGGGAGTAGTTCGGGCGACGTTATGCGTGTCTGGAACGGTCCCGGCTGGATCGCATTGACCGTGATGTCGAAGCGCGCAAGCTCAAGCGCCAATTGCCGAACCAAATGGGCGATCGCCGCCTTGGCGGCGAGGTAGGGGGTGCCAACGGCGGGAGAAGTCTTCGTCGCTGCTGTCGACGTGGTGACGATGATCCGACCGCGGCCCCGCTTCTTCATATGCGGCACGGCGCTTTGGATCGTCTTGAAGACCCCGTGCAAGTTGACGCCGAGCACGCGCTCCCACAGCTCATTCGGAATCTTCTCGATGGCGCCGTCCGGATCGCGGGCGCCGAGCGGCGTGAGAAACCCGGGTCCTGCCGTGATGCCGGCATTGGCGAACACGACGTCGAGGCCACCGTCTTGCTGCGCGATGCGGTCAAACAGAGTGTGCAACGCCGCGCCGTCGGTCAGGTCGACGATCTCCCGGCGAACGTTTCCTCCGCTGCCGGAAAGCTCCGCCACGGCGCGTTCGGCGCCGGCCCGATCAACGTCCAGGATCACGACCCGCGCACCGTTGTCGCTCATGGCGCGCGCCATCGCAAAGCCGAGCCCGTTGGCGCCGCCGGTCACCACGACGACCTTGTCGGAGACGCGGTAGAGGTCTTCCGCCTTCACGCGCCTGCTCCTGTCACCTCGTCGGCAAGTCCGAGACTGCCGCCGCCGTCGATCGCGAGCTGCGCGCCGGTGACGTAGCTCGAAGCCGGCGAGGCGAGAAAGAGCGCAAGGCCTTTGATCTCGTCCGGCCGGGCCATCCGCCCCATCGGATTGGCGGCGGAAAACCGTTTCTGGACCTCGGGATCGGCCATTCGCCCGCCGCCGATCCCGGTGAGGAATGAGCCTGGCGCCATGGCGTTGAGCCGCACGTTATATTTCGCCAGTTCCAGCGCCACCTGATGCATGAGATGCGCGGCACCCGCCTTCGCGACCAGGTATGGGGTGCAGACGAAATTCTCCACCTTAAGAGCGGCGACCGATGTCGTTACGATGATAGTGCCGCTACGCTGCGCGCGCATCGGCGGCACTATGCACTTCAGCGAGACAAACACCGAGGTGAGATTGTTGGCGATGTGGTCGTACCAGAAGCGGTCGTCGAGGTTCTCGACGGCGCCGTCGGGATTGCGCCGGCCTGCCATGTCGAGGAACCCCGGCCCGCCGCCGATGCCGGCGTTGATGAAGGCGACGTCGAGCCGGCCGAAACGTTCGATCGTCTTGGCGATGACCCGCTGCATCTGCTCGATATCGGTCGCATCGGCGGTCTGCGCCATGATATCGCCGAAGCGAGCCAAACGCTCCGCGGATTCGCGCAACTTCGCCGCGTCCCGGTCGGCGATGCAAACCTTCGCCCCGTTCTCGGCGAGGACTTCCGCGCAGGCATGCCCGATTCCGCTCGCCCCGCCGGTGACCAATGCAGTGCGCCCGGCAACGCTGAATAACTCGGATATCTTCATTTGACCTTGCCCGGCGAACCCGATTATCACCAGCAAAGTGTGATCAATAATCACATTTTACGGCTTGGCAAACGCAACATATCCGCTCGACCCGGCCGAATAAACGAACCTACCGAGGGCCAGCCCCGAAGGCGAGACGGAGGAATGCAGGATGGAAACGTTCAGCTTCGGAGCGCGTGAGCGCAGCATCATCCAGGTTGCCTATACGGTCGCCGACATCGAGAACGAGATGCGGCGGTACGCCGATCTCCTCGGTATCGGCCCCTGGTTCTTGGTCGGCCCATTCGTGCCGACCAAAGGAATCTATAGGGGCGCGAAAACGAGGATGCAGCTCAGCCTCGCTGTCGCCTTCGCCGGTGAGGTTATGATCGAGCTGATCGAGCAGCACGACAAGGAGCCGTCGGTCTATCGCGAGACGCTTGCGGCCCGCGGCGGCCACGGCTTCCATCATTGGGCGATCGGCGCCCGCGATTTCGACGCGACGGTCGCAGCATACAAGGCGCGCGGCTATACCGAGGCCTTCTCCGACCTGTCGCCGCGCGGGGTACGCATTGTGTATCTCGACACCACAGCCGACCTGCCAGGGATGCTCGAGATCATTGAGATGACTGCAGACGTGGAAGAGCAGTACCGCAAGATGCACCAGGCGGCGAAGGAGTGGGACGGCCAGACCCACATCGTCCAGCGCTTGCAGCCGAAAAGGCCGGAGGCTACGGCAGAAAGCCCTAAGGGCGCTCGGCTCTGAGGGGCGGAGCGAGGACCTGCTATTCGCGGATCGCCTTTTGACGGGCGAGTTCGCTCATCACCCGCTCGGTCGACTGCGTCAGATCCCTTTCCAAGGCCCTGCGGGCGGCGATCGGATCGCGCCGCTCCAGAGCTTGCAGCAAGAGCCCGTGCGGATCAGCACTGTCTTCGACGGCGCGGGAGGTAGGGATGCGCGTCAGCAAGGGCCCGATCTGCAGCCAGAGCGACTCGAGGCGCCGGGTCCAGTCGGGTGACGGATGTAGTAGGCACCGTATTCCTGGGCGACCGTTGCGAGCCCCGGACGCGAACGGGTCAGGACCTGATCGTGATTGACGGCGGCCCGGCTTCGGCGTGTCCGATGATGCAGGCGCGCGGATATCCTCCATCGGTAATCGCACGCGTGACTTCCGCTGCACGACTGGGATCGCAGGCAATCAGGAGACCTCCCGATGTCTGCGGATCGGTGAGGAGTTGACGCCGGCAGTCGGGAAAGTCGGATGGCAGGATCACGCTCTGCGCGTAGCTCGCCCAGTTCCGCGCCGAAGCGCCGGTGACGAAATGCTGTTGCGCCAGGTGCTCGGCTTCGGTCAGGAAGGGAAGATCGTCGAAGCGCATGACAAGAGCAAGGTTCGAGCCGCGCGCCATCGCGAGTGCATGCCCCAGCAGACCAAAGCCAGTCACGTCGGTGATGGCGTGAACGGCGGGGTCCTTGGCCAATTCCATTCCGATCCGGTTGAGCAACGTCATCGACGCCGTCATCTCTGCGTAGGCTGCGGATGATAACGCTGCTTTCTTGAAGGCCGCCGAATAGATGCCGACACCGAGAGCTTTGGTAAGGATCAGGGCATCGCCCGGCTTGGCTTCTGTGTTGCGCCGGATGTCCTGCGGGCGGCCGACGCCGATGACGGCGAGGCCGTAGATCGGCTCCGGCGAATCGATGGAGTGGCCGCCGGCCACGGGAATTCCGGCGCTCGCGCAGACCTGCGACCCACCCTTGAGAATTTCGCGCACCATCTCCGGCGATACTTTGTCAACCGGCATGCCAAGGATGGCCAAAGCCATGATCGGTTTGCCGCCCATCGCATAGATGTCGGAGATGGCATTGGTGGCGGCGATGCGTCCGAAATCGAACGGATCGTCGACCATCGGCATGAAGAAATCGGTGGTCGCGATGATGCAGGTCTCATCGTCGAGCTGCCACACCGCCGCGTCGTCGCCGGTTTCGGTGCCGACCAGGAGCTCACGGTAAGGCTGAACTGACGGCTGCTCGGCGAGAAGCTCTTTCAGTACCGAGGGTGCGAGCTTGCAGCCGCAGCCGCCGCCATGGGCGAGACTGGTCAGTCGAATAATCGGCACGTTCATGGTGGTTTCCTGCAATTCGGCGGCGCCCGTCCGCGCATCATGACGTCACGCCGAATTAAGCTCTTTCGCGGTGATGACGTATTTGAAATTGTCCGCGTCGAGGCAATCGAGTCGCATGCCTGCGGTCTCGGCCTGCGGATACATCAGGAAGCCGAGCTTCGGGCCGCTCGATCCGGGCAATGCGACGTCGTGGGCGAAGTTGTACGCCAGCCAATTGGCCTCCCACGAGCCGAACAGCGCCTTGCGTGCGGCAACAACATTGGGATCGTCGATCGCCAGGTTCGTCGGCGGTTCCTCGAGCACGACCTTGCGCACATCGGCGGCGTCGACCGGCACCCAGCCGAAGCCGGCAAGATAGACCTCGGAGCGGCAGTGCTGCGCCTTGGTGATGACCTCGGTGCCGGCGCCGAGGCTCTGGTAGCCGAATCTCGATGGCGCAACGCGAATGCCGTAGACATCGCGCGCCGGCACACCGGCCGCCCGCGCCAAGCCGACATAGAGCGCGTTGAGATCGGCGCATTTGCCGCCGAGATCGCCGGTCCTGAGCATGGCCGCGATGTCGCCGATGCCGCAGCCGCGCACCTTGGCGTCGCGGAACGTGTTGTCCACGATCCACTCGTAAACGGCGCGCGCCTTCTCGATGTCGGTCTTGGCATTGGCCACGATCTTGTCGGAGGTTTGCTTGACGATGCGGTCAACGGGAATGAGTTCGGTGCCTTGGGTGTTGAGTTCATGTTCCGCCGCCGAAAGCGGGGCGGGCCGGCCGGGCATTGCGAAATCAATCGCGCGATCGCGTGTCGCGATCCTGCTTGTCACCTCGACGACCGGGCTTTTCTCGCCGTCCGTCCATTCGACATGCAGCATCTCGGCGCCGTATTTCGGCTCGCGCACCAGGGCGGCGCGGCCGTTGCTCGTCCACTCGCTGCCGAGCGACTTGAACCAATCCCGTTCGTTGACCGCGGGTACCGGGATCCACGCTTGGGTCTTGGCGTCCGCCTTGACGATTTCGAGGCGGGTGCGGACCTGAAAGTTGCGCCAAGCTCCGGGCTGCGGGGCGAAGTCGACCTCGGCGAGCGCGGCATTCGGCAGCGCCACGGCGGCCGATATCGCAATTCCTGCTTTGAGAAGCTCACGTCGGTCGATGGACATTGCTTCCTCCTTCTCCGGTCACAACGGCGGAAAAGCCGGAGCGGCCTCGCGGGCCGCGGCTTTCGATGCGATAAGTTTCGTCAGCGCCTCCTCGACCGGCGCCGCCCGCAGCGATGTTCGAAAATGTCTACTTGCTCGCGCAACTGCGACGCACAGTCGCGGTCGCCAAGTCCCTGCCTGATGCCGGTCGCCCCGAGCCTCGGGAGCCGTTCGCGCGAACACGATACGAATCTGCGGCGCAGTTTGCGTCCGCGTCAATCTAAATCGGCGCTTTCTTAGTGGGCCACTGGCAAATTTTGATAGTTGCGCAAATAGGGCGCGCCGATGTTGCAATGCACAAATTACAAAGAAATAGCCCTCGTGGTGTTCGACAATATTCCTGCAATTGAAATGCGCGCATTTGCTGCGATAAATTGACTTTGGTCTATTTCCAAAATAGCGTCATAGCGTCTATCGATCGCGGAATTCCGTTAGTCGGGCAAGCTGATGAGCGTTGCTCGAAGAGCGTCTCCCGGCGGGGGCGAACATGCTCAGGAGGACCGTCCAATGAATATGGAACTGTCTAGGCGCCAGTTCATGGCGGGCGCGAGTGCCGGGCTTGCCGGCACAACGCTCGGGGCGCTTGGCTTCGGCGATATCGAACAGGCCTATGCGACGTCGATTCGCACCTGGAAGCTCGCGGGGACGACCGAGACCCGCAACACCTGTACCTACTGTGCGGTGGGTTGCGGCATCATCATGTATTCGAACGGCAACCTCGCGAAGGGCGACAAGGCCGAGATCGTCCACATCGAGGGCGATCCCGATCACCCGACCAATCGCGGCACGCTGTGCCCGAAAGGCGCGGGACTGCTCGAATTCGTGCACTCCAAGACCCGCACGCTCTATCCGCAAATCCGCAAGCCCGGCTCCGACAAGTTCGAGCGCGTATCCTGGGACGTCGCGCTTGATCGCGTCGCGCGGCTGATGAAGGACGATCGCGACAAGAACATCGTGGTCAAGAACAACGACGGCTTGACCGTAAACCGGTGGGCGTCGACCGGCTTCCTGGCGGCGTCGGCAACCACGAACGAAACGGCGTGGGCGACCTACAAGGTGGTGCGCAGCGCCGGGATCTTGGCGTTCGATAATCAAGCGCGCGTTTGACACGGCCCCACGGTGGCCAGTCTGGCCCCAACATTCGGCCGTGGCGCGATGACGAATTCCTGGACCGACATCCAGAACACGGATCTCGTCATCATCATGGGCGGCAATGCCGCCGAGGCGCATCCGTGCGGATTCAAATGGGTCACTGAGGCGAAAGCCAACCGCGGCGCCAAGCTGATCGTCGTCGATCCGCGCTTCACGCGCTCGGCAGCGGTCGCCGACTATTACGCGCCGATCCGCCAGGGCACCGACATCGCGTTTCTGCTCGGCGTGATCAATTACTGCATGCAGAACGACAAGGTGCACTGGGATTACGTGAAGGCGTTCACCAATGCGCCCTACATCGTGAAGGATGGGTTCGACTACCAGGACGGCCTCTTCACCGGCTACGATGAGGCCAAGCGGGACTACAACAAGTCCACTTGGGCATATGATCTCGGGCCGGACGGCTACGTCATCTCCGACGACACATTGACGAACCCGCGTTGCGTCTGGGGCCTCCTGAAGAAGCACGTCTCCGTCTACACGCCGGAGCTGGTCGAGCGCATCTGCGGCACGCCGAAGGACAAGTTCCTGAAGGTTGCCGAAATGATCGCCGAGACCTCATCGCCGACCAAGACGATGACCTCCATGTACGCGCTCGGCTGGACCCAGCACTCCAAGGGTTCGCAGAACATCCGCGCCATGGCGATGCTGCAGCTCATTCTCGGCAATATCGGCGTGCGCGGCGGCGGCATGAATGCGCTGCGCGGTCACTCCAACATCCAGGGACTGACCGACCTCGGGCTGATGTCGAACCTCATTCCCGGATATTTGACGATTCCGACGGAAAAGGAGCCGACGTTGGATTCCTACATGTCGACGCGCGGCTTCAAACCGCTGCGGCCGAACCAGATGAGCTACTGGCAGAACTACAAGAAGTTCTTCGTCAGCTTCCAGAAGGCGATGTGGGGCTCGGCGGCGAACGCCGAAAACGACTTCGCCTATGACTGGCTACCCAAGCTCGATGTGCCAAGTTACGACCTTCTGCGCGCCTTCGAGTTGATGCACGAAGGCAAGATGAACGGCTATTTCTGCCAGGGCTTCAACCCGCTGCTGTCGGCCCCCAATCGCCGCAAGATCACCACGGCGCTGTCGAAGCTGAAGTTCCTGGTCGTCATGGACCCGCTGCAGACCGAGACGGCGCGGTTCTGGGAGAACCACGGCGAGCACAATGAGGTCGATCCGTCAGCCATCGAGACGGAGGTCATCGAGCTGCCGACAACGTGCTTCGCCGAGGACGAGGGATCGCTGACGAATTCCGGGCGGTGGTTGCAATGGCACTGGGCGGGCGGAACGCCGCCCGGCGAAGCCAAGGGCGACGCCTGGATCATGGCGCAGATCTATCTGCGGCTGAAGGCGCTCTACCAAAAGGAGGGCGGCACGGTTCCGGAGCCGATCGTCAATCTCGATTGGCGTTACAAGGATTCCGGCAAGCCGACGGCCGAGGAGTTGGCCAAGGAACTCAACGGCTACGCGGCCGAAGACATCACCGATCCGAACGATCCGACCAAGGTCGTGCTCGCCAAGGGCAAGCAGGTCGTCAGCTTCGCCGTGCTGCGCGACGACGGCAAGACGTCCTGTGGCTGCTGGATCTACTCCGGCTGCTTCAACGAGGCGGGTAACAACATGGCCCGCCGTGACAATACTGATCCGGATAATACCGGTGTGTTTGGCAAATGGGCGTGGTCGTGGCCGCTCAATCGGCGCGTCCTTTATAATCGGGCCTCGGCCGACATCGACGGAAATCCCTGGGATCCGAGCCGCAAGCTCTTGTGGTGGGACGGCAGCAAGTGGACGGGCTACGACGTTCCCGACATTGCGCCCAACGCCAAGCCGAATGTCGTCGGCCCGTTCATCATGAACGCCGAGGGCACCGCGCGCCTGTTCACGCTCGGGATGATGCGCGACGGGCCGTTCCCGGCTCACTACGAGCCGTTCGAATCGCCGGTCGTCAATGTCCTCGCGCCGAAAATCCGCGGCAATCCGGTGGCGCGTGTGTTCAAAAACGATTGGGAGCAATTCGGCGACGCCAAGGAGTTCCCCTACGCGGCGACCTCCTACCGGCTTACCGAGCACTTCCATTTCTGGACCAAACACGTCCATTTTAACGCCGTGATGCAGCCGGAATTCTTCGTCGAGATTTCAGAGCAACTCGCGAAGGAGAAAAACATCAAAGGCGGACATTGGGTGCGGGTATGGTCCAAACGCGGCTCGGTGAAAGCCAAGGCCGTGGTCACCAAGCGGATCGCCCCGCTGACGTGCGACGGCAAGACCGTGCACATCGTCGGCATTCCGTTGCATTGGGGCTTCATCGGCGAGACCAAGGAGGGCTTCGGCCCGAACTCGCTCACGCCCTATGTCGGCGATGCCAATATCGAGACTCCGGAGTACAAGGCTTTCCTCGTCAATATCGAGCCGATCGCCGGACCCAACGTCGTTGCCGTCGACGAAGGCCCCGATGCCGAGCAAGGTGACTTCGCGTCCTTGCTCGCCGGCGTCGTCGGCGACAACTCGCGAACCGACTTCTGAGCGGAGAGGAGGGAAGCGATGGCTTTCGAATTCGTTCTGCCGCCCGCACCGACTCAGAACGTCAAGGTGAATCTGGGAGAAGGCGACCTCGTCCGCCGCTCGGCCTCCACCGTGCCGCAGCCGGCGAAGCAGTTGACGCCGGTGGCGAAGCTGATCGACGTGTCGAAATGCATCGGCTGCAAGGCATGTCAGGTCGCCTGCCTTGAATGGAACAACAAGACGGAAAGGGTCGGTTTCAACTACGGCGTCTACGACGACCCGGTGGATCTCACGCCCGAATCGTTCACGGTGATGCGGTTCAACGAATGGGTCAATCCGGAAAGCCAGAATCTGGAATGGCTCATCCGCAAGGATGGCTGCATGCATTGCGAAGATGCGGGCTGCCTGAAAGCATGCCCGGCGCCCGGCGCCATCGTGCAGTACTCCAACGGCATCGTCGACTTCGACCACGACAAATGCATCGGCTGCGGCTATTGCGTGAAAGGATGTCCGTTCAACATCCCGCGCATCTCCAAGGTCGACAACAAGGCCTACAAGTGCACGCTTTGCTCGGACCGCGTCGCGGTCGGCCAGGGTCCGGCCTGCGCCAAGTCATGTCCGACGCACGCGATCGTGTTCGGCACCAAGGAGGAGATGAAGCAGCACGCGGCCGAGCGGGTCAAGGACCTCCAGTCGCGCGGCTACAAGAACGCGGGTCTCTACGATCCTCCGGGAGTCAAAGGCACGCATGTGATGTATGTGCTGCATCACGCCGACAAGCCGGAAATCTACGCGGGGCTGCCGAAGGACCCGAAGATCAGTCCGATCGTCGGCATTTGGAAGGGTGCGACGAAATATGTTGGGCTGGCCGCGATCGGCGCTTTCGCGGCGATCGGATTTTTCCACTACTTGGTGTCCGGTCCCAACAAGGTCCAGCCCAAGGATGAGGAAGACGCCAAGCGCCTCGCGGGAGTTCGCTGACCATGGCAGCCTATGACGTCGAACAAGGCGATGCCGTCCACCCGGGCGATCCGGTCATCGTCGATCGATACACCCCGGGCGCCCGCGTGAACCATTGGATCACTGCGACTTGCCTGGTGTTGCTGGCGATTTCCGGCCTGGCGTTGTTTCACCCGAGCCTGTTTTTCCTCACCGCTTTGTTCGGCGGCGGCCAGTGGACGCGTACGATTCATCCCTGGCTGGGCGTCGTGCTGTTCTTCAGCTTCGCCGGATTGTTTCTGCGCTTCTGGAAGGCGAACTTGTGGCGCAGCGAAGACGGAACCTGGCTGGCGCATCTGCGTGACGTCCTGACCGATCATGAGGAAAACATGCCGGAAGTCGGCAAATATAATGCCGGGCAAAAGGTGGTCTTCTGGTCGATGGCCATTCTGATCATCATTCTGATTTGCACCGGAATCATCATCTGGGACCAGTATTTCTATCCGCTCACGAGCATCGCGCAGAAGCGGTTGGCCATCCTCGTTCACTCGCTCGCCGCCGTGACCATCATCTGCGTATGGATCGTGCACGTCTATGCGGCGATCTGGATGCGCGGCACGATCGGCGCCATGACTCGCGGGCAGGTCACCGGCGGTTGGGCGTGGCGGCATCACCGCAAATGGCTTAAGGAACTGGTCACCGGCAGGACCGGAGACCGCAACACCGGAACCAAGCCCGCCGGTTGAGGGGCGAACGCGCCGACGTGTCACGTGGCCCGTGTGGTTCGTGAGGTTCGAGTATGACGCAGGTCGGCACGCCGAAGCATGACCCGATTCCGATCGGGGAGATCGCCAAACCACCCTTTGCGCGGCTGCCCGATCCCTTGGCGATGTTCGCGCGCCGCGCCGAGCGCCTGAAATTGCTCGCCGACGGGCATGAGCTGCGCTCCTATCTGCTCTTTCTCGCCGATCTGTGCGACGCGCAGCACCGTCTCCAAGACGGGCTGCCCGGTGCCGAACTGCCTGCCGCCGAAACAATTGCACGCTCGCGGGAATTCGGCATGCCACCGCTTGACCGCCTGCGCTTCACGCGGGACGCCGCCATGGAAGCGGCGTGGGAACGGCTTCTGGCGATGGCCGGCGACATCGCGATGCCGGACAGCGCGCGTCTTGCGCTGGCGCGGGTCAAGGCGGCCGATCCCGTCGCCGAGGCGGCGATGGTCGGTGCCGTGCTATCGAACTCGATCCCGGTCGAGGCGCTGGCCGAGCATGTGTTTGCGGCTGCGGTGCTGCAGGTACATTTCGCCCGGCTCGCGGCGCAGCTCGACGCCAAAACGCTCCTGCCGATCGGCGAGGGCGCCTGTCCGGCCTGCGGCGGTCCGCCTGTGTCGTCCATGGTCGTCGGCTGGCTTGGCGCGCACGCCACGCGCTTCTGCGCCTGCTCGCTGTGCGGCACGCTGTGGAATCAACCGCGCATCAGATGCATCCTGTGCGGCGCGACCAAAGGCATCGCCTATCAGGAGATCGCCGGCGGGCCGGTAACGGTCAAAGCCGAAACCTGCGAGTCCTGTCGCGGCTATGTGAAGATACTGCATCAGCACAACGATCCGTCGCTCGATCCGGTCGCCGACGACGTGGCGACGCTCGCGCTCGACCTGCTGCTGCGCGATTCCGGGTACCGGCGCGGCGCGGTCAATCCGTTCCTGCTCGGTTATTGAAAGGCACCGCAATGACTGCCGAGCCCGATGTCCGGTTGCGCGCATTGCCGTCGGTCGACGATGTCCTCAAGGCGGATGCGGCGACGCTTGCCATCGCCCGGTTCGGGCGGCCTGCTGCGGTCACCGCGGTGCGCCAGGCGCTTGATGCGACGCGCGCTGCCTTGCGCGCCGGCAAAACGCAGCCGAGCCAGCCTGAAGCCATCGCCAGCACGGCGCTGGCCAGGCTCGCGACGGATGCGCAGTCGAACTTGCGTCCCGTTTTCAATCTCACCGGGACGGTCCTGCACACCAATCTCGGTCGCGCGCTCATCGCCGAGGCGGCGGTCGAAGCCGCCGTTGCCGCCATGCGGTCCGCCGTCGCCCTCGAATTCGACCTCACGACCGGCAAGCGCGGCGAGCGCGACGATCATCTGCGCGGCCTGCTCTGCGAGCTCTCCGGCGCGGAGGACGCAACAATCGTCAACAACAATGCCGCCGCCGTCCTTCTCGTGCTCAATACGCTCGCCAAAGGCCGTGAAGCCGTGGTGTCGCGCGGCGAGTTGATCGAGATTGGCGGCGCTTTCCGCATGCCCGACATCATGGTGCGCGCCGGCGCGAAGCTCGTAGAGATCGGCACCACCAACCGCACGCACCGCAAGGACTATGCCGAGGCGATCGGCCCCAGGACCGGGCTCGTGCTCAAGGTCCACAAGTCGAACTATCGCATCGACGGTTTCACCAAGGAAGTCGGCGCGCGCGAGCTGGCCGCGCTGACGCGCGAGCGCGGCGTGCCGCTGGTCAACGATCTTGGCTCCGGCACGCTCGTCGACTTGTCGCGCTGGGGATTGGCGCATGAACCGACGGTCGCCGAGGCGATCGCCGATGGTGCGGACGTCGTCACCTTTTCCGGCGACAAGCTGCTGGGGGGACCGCAGGCCGGCTTCATTGTCGGCCGCAAGGATTTGATTGCGAAGATCAACCGCAATCCCATGAAACGCGCCTTGCGGGCCGACAAGATCAGGCTCGCGGCCTTGGCGGCGACCTTGCGCCTCTACCGCGATCCGGATCGGCTTGCCGAAGAGCTGCCGACGATCCGGCTCCTGGCACGTCCGCAGCCGGCGATCAAAGCCATGGCGCACCGGCTGTTGCCGATCGTCGCGGCAAAGCTCGACGGGTACGTTGTCGAGGTCGTTGCTTGCGCGAGCCAGATAGGTTCCGGCGCACTGCCGCTTGAGAGCGTGCCCAGCGCCGGCCTAGCGATCCGGCCGCGCACGCAGCGTAGCACGGGTCGCGCGCTCGGACGCCTCGCCGCTGCGTTTCGCCGCCTCCCCGTTCCGGTTATCGGACGTGTCGAGGACGGCGCGCAGATCCTGGATTTGCGCTGCCTGGAGGACGAGGCGACATTCGCGACCAATTTTGCCGCCCTTGATTTCGGAGACGATCATGAATTGGCCTGATCGTCTGGCAATGCGCGGTCGCACAGAAGGCGAGCAGGATGTCGCCGCCAGCATGGCCGAGGCCTATGACGCGGCCGGGCGCGGCGATTATCCGGCGGCGCTCGCCATCTGGGGGCCGCTGGCGCAGGTCGGCGTTGCGCGGGCGCAGAACAATGTCGGCGCGTGCTTCGCTGAAGGGCTCGGTGTCGTGCGCGATCACGAACTGGCGTTGCGCTGGCTGAATTTGGCGGCCGAAGCGGGCGACCCGGTCGGTCGACGAAATCTGGCTGCGCTTTATTTCAAGGGCGAGGGTGTCGAACAGGATCACGCGCGCGCCGCCGATCTCTACCGGGCGGCGGCCGAAGCGGGCGACGGACCGGCGCAGGACATGCTGAGCTGGATGCTGCTCGAAGGCGAAAGCGTTGCGTTCGACGCCGTCGAGGCACGCCGCTGGGCTCTTGCCGCGGCGGAGCAAGGCGTCGTGGCGGCGATGACGCGCCTCGGCATGATTCATCACAATGCGCTGGGCGTCGATCGCGACCCGGCAGCGGCGGCGGCATGGTGGGCCAAAGCCGCCGCGCGCGGCGAAGCCGATGGTCAGGCGATGCTCGGCGCCGCACATGTGCTCGGCACTGGAGTGCCGCGCGACGGCGTTGCGGCGCTGGCATGGCTGCTGCGTGGGAGAGCCGGCGGCAGCGCGCTCGCCGCGCCGTTCCTCAAGACCGTCCGCGGCGCCTTGTCGGCGGACGAAATCGCCGAAGCGGAACGCCGCGCCGCGACGCCTCTGCCGGAGCCGACGCCATGATCATCGGCACCGCCGGCCACATCGATCATGGCAAGACTGCACTGGTGCACGCGCTCACCGGAGTCGACACCGACCGCCTCAAGGAAGAAAAAACGCGCGGCATTACCATCGACCTCGGCTTCGCTTATCTGCCGGCGCCGGACGGCAAGGTGCTCGGCTTCGTCGACGTGCCCGGCCACGAGAAGTTCGTCCACAACATGCTGGCCGGGGCGGGCGGCATCGATTTCGTCTTGCTGGTCGTGGCCGCCGACGACGGCGTCATGCCGCAGACGCGCGAGCATCTGGCCATTGTCGATCTGCTCGGCGTCGGTTGCGGTGTTGTGGCGCTGACCAAGGTCGATCTCGTTTCGGTCGAGCGGCGCGAAGCGGTCACCGCCGAGATTGCGCAGACGCTCGACGGGACCGGCCTTGCCGGGTCCGCTATCGTGCCGGTTTCGAGCGTCAGCGGGGAAGGTATCGATGCGCTGCGCGCGCGACTGTTCACCGCGGCGCAAGTCGTTAAGAGCAGAGCTCCGAAAGGGCGCTTCCGCCTCGCCGTCGATCGCTCGTTCACGCTGACCGGCGTCGGCACTGTTGTCACCGGCACCGTATTGTCCGGGGTGATCGCCATCGGCGATCACGTAAAGATCAGCCCCTCGGGGATGTCTGCGCGCGTTCGCTCGATTCATGCGCAAAATCGCCCGACCGACCGTGGACAGGCCGGTGAGCGGTGCGCGCTCAATCTCGCCGGTGACGGCATCGCCAAGGACGCCATCCACCGCGGCGACGTCGTGCTCGATCCCGAACTGCATGCCCCGACCGATCGGATCGATGCGACGCTGCGCGTCCTTCGTGCCGAGCCGAAACCGATCACGCAGTGGATGCCGGTGCGATTGCACCATGCGGCCGCGGAAGTCGGCGCGCGCGTGGTTCTGCTGGGCGACGGGTCGATTGCGCCGGGCGAACAGGCGCCAGTCCAGCTCGTGCTTGAGCGGCCGATCGCCGCCGCGGCGGGCGATCGTTTCGTGCTGCGCGACACCTCGGCGCGGCGTACCATCGGCGGCGGCCGTTTTCTCGACCTGCGCGCTCCCACGCGCAAGCGTCGGACACCGGAGCGCATGGCGCAGCTCGGTGCTTGTGCGATCGACGATCCCGAGCGTGCGCTTGCCGCGCTGTTTGCATGCGCCCCAGGTTACCTCGACCTGACCGCCTTTGCCCGCGACCGCGCGCTCAGCGCCGACGAAATCGAGCGTCTTGCCGAAAAACTCGGGCTGATCCGCATTCCGCTGCAACGCACATTCGTCGCGCTGTCGCCGGCGCGCTGGATGCAGCTTAAGCGCGGCCTCCTCGACAGGCTCATGGCATTTCACGCCGACAATCCTGATCTGCCTGGCATGGGACTGGAGCGGCTGCGGCTGCAGCTGGAGCCACGTTTGCCGGCGCCGGCCTTCGCTGCGGCCTTGCAGGGCCTGGCGCGGGCCAAGCAGGTTGCACTGGACGGCGCCTGGGTTCGGCTGCCGGGCCATGAAGTGCGCCTGACCGCCTCCGAGGAAGCGCTGTGGCTGCATATCAGACCGTTGATTGCCGACAAGGAGCGCTTTCGCCCGCCGCGCGTCCGCGACATCGGCGGCATGATCGGCGCGGGTGAAAATGACATCCGGCGGCTCTTCAAGCTAGTCGGCCGCCTTGGCAAGGTCGACGAGGTGGCGCACGATCATTTCTTTCTTCGCGGCACCGTGGCGGAGATGGCGGAGATTGCCGCCGATCTGGCGGCAAAGGCGACGAACGGGCAATTCACCGCCGCCGAATTCCGCGACCGGCTCGACAACGGCCGCAAGGTCGCCATCCAGATCCTCGAATTCTTCGACCGTCACGGCGTGACGCTGCGGCGGGGCGATCTGCGCCGCATCAACAAACACCGGCTCGACCTGTTCCGCCGCCCGACGGATGAACAGCCTCTATCGAACAGTGGAAGGGAATCGTCCCCGGTGGGGCGTCCGGACTTCAAATCCGGGAGAGGCCGCGAGCCGGTCTTTGGTGGGTTCGACTCCCACTCTCTTCCGCCAACATCGCGGGGCGCCAAATGACGGCGATGTCGTTTCTTGAAGACCTTGCGGCCGCCGCGCGCGACGCCGAAGCGGCCGAGGCTGCATTTCGCCGCGAGGTGGCGGCACGAATTGCGCGACTCGAACAGCAGCGCGCGTTCGCGTTCCGGCGCCTCAATCTGATGAAGCCCATCGCAGAGGCAGTCGGTCCAGCCGAAGACGAGCAGACCGCGGTTGCGTATGCGCTCGCCGTGTTGCGGGCGCGACTCGGGTGGGAGAGTGATAGCGAGGCTCGCACCATGGTGCTGGCGCGCTTTGCGCCGGTCGCGGAAGCCGTGTTCGCCGGCCTCATGGCGGACGAGGACAACAGCGAAACGGATGTCGGCGCGGCGCTGACGCAGTTCGAGACGTGGTATTCGCAGACCCATACGACACCGTTCTGGACTCTGTTCGAGCATTACATTCCGGAGACGCCACGTGTCGATTTCTGAGCACATCGATGCCGGCATCGACTTCGAGCAATGGCTCAAGCGCGGGTTCGCGCAGACTGCAGCGTTCACGGCAAATAAAGCCCGGGAGTAAGTCTGTTTTCCTAGAGCGCAATCGCTTCAGGTTGAATCGATTGGCGCTCTAGATTCCTTGGTGGAGCATGATCTTTTCGGAAAACCGGCTTCCACTTTTCCGGGTCATGCTCTAAAGGCCCGACCGATCGCTTTCAGCGCGCCGGCTCGCCCTTTGCTGTCCGCATCCGGCTCGACCAGCGCGTGCGGATGACCTCGTCGCGATCCATGGTGTCGAGCTGTTCGTCGACGCGTTTGATCGCGTCCTCCACTTCCGGCAGCAGCACCTTTTCAAGCGCCTTGGCGCGCCGTTCGGTTCTCCGATATTCGCGGGCGAGGCGCGCAAGATTGCCCGCGCGCAGACCGACATCGGCGGCGGTCCAGAGCAGCTTTGCGAAGGCCGCCTGGCAGGCCTTCGCTTCCGGCGACGGATCGACCGCCGCGCGGCTAGTCTGCGTTGCACGGGGAGGTTGGCCCGCCGACAGCATGACCAGCCCGAGGAACAGAGTTCGCACGTTGTCCGGCGTCGCCGGTGCGTCGTGCGCCGGATAGACCTGAAGCTGATCGAGACCGTGCCGCTCGACGGCGGCTGCGAGCGCGCTCGCTGCGTCCTTGGTTTCGGCAACCAGCCGGTCAAAGCGCCGTTGATAGTCGCGCAGCTGCCGCAGCATCTCGACCGCCAGCAGCATGCGCTTCTCGTCGAGAAACTCATAACCCTGGCGCATGAGTTTTCGTTCATCGGCGAGTTCGATGGCAGCGCTGGGCGTCGGCGTGACCTCACGCATGAGCGCCGCCTGTCGCTGGCGTCGCCGCCGGCTCGATGTAATCCGCGATCTGCGCGTCCGAGAGACGCGTCAGCTCGTTCTTTGGCAGGCGGCGCAGGACCTGCCAGCCGCATTCCATGCTTTCCTCCAGCGTGCGGCGGCCGGATTGCCGGATGAGCGAGTTTTCGAACTGGTCGGCGAATTCGAGATATTTCAGGTCGAGCGGCGTGAGGCCGTCGCGGCCAACGACGCTCGCCAGGACGCGCACGCGCACGGCCTTAGCATAAGAGGCGTAAAGTTGGTTGGCGAGGCCGGGATGATCGGGATGCGAATAGCCCTTGCCAATGCCCTGGTCCATCAGCCGTGAGAGGCTGGGCAGCACGTTGATTGGCGGAAACACGCCCTTGTGATCGAGGGCGCGGTCGAGCACCACCTGGCCTTCGGTGATGTAGCCGGTGAGATCCGGAATCGGATGGCTGATGTCCTCGCCCGGCATGGTGAGAATCGGCAGCTGGGTGACGGTGCCCTTGGCGCCGCGCAGGCAGCCGGCGCGCTCGTAGATCGCGGCGAGATCGGAATACATGTAGCCGGGATAGCCTTTGCGGCTCGGCACCTCGCCGTGGCTCGCCGACACTTCGCGCAGCGCCTCACAATAGTTGGTCATGTCGGTCATGATCACGAGTACGTGGCGGCCTTCATCGGCGGCAAGATATTCGGCGGCGGTCAGGGCGAAGCGCGGCGTCAGCAGCCGCTGCGTCGAGGACTCGCTCGCGAGATTGAGGAACATCGCGGTGTGGGCGAGCGCGCCGGAATCCTGCATGGCGCGGCGAAACGTCTCGGCGATGTCATGTGAAACGCCGATGCCGACGAAGACGATGGCGAAAGCCGCTTCGCCCGCTCGTCGCAGCCGCGCGTTCTGCGCGATGTCGCTGGCGATGCGGTCATGCGGCATCCCGCCCGCGGAGAACAATGGCAGCTTTTGCCCGCGCACCAGGCTGTTCATCAGATCGATGGCGGTGACGCCGGTTTCGATGAAATCCTTCGGCAGCTCGCGCGCGGTGGGGTTGATGGGGACGCCGTCGATGCGCAGGCGCTTGCGGGCAGCAACCGCCGGCCCGCCGTCCACCGGCTCGCCGACGCCGTTGAATACGCGGCCAAGCAGGCCGGGGCCGACCGCGAAATGCAGCGGCTCGGCGAGGAAGCGGATGCGGATGTCGCGCAGACCGAGACCGATTGTCGATTCCAGCACTTCGATCACCATGGCGTCCTGATCGAGCGCGGCGACGCGGCCGAGCTTTGGCGGCTCGCTTTCGCTGAGGATCTCCACGGCCTCGTTCAAGCCCGCCTCGACATTGCGGCGCAGGAACAGCAATGGACCTTCGATGGCGGTGGCGGTGCCCTGCACCCACAATTCAGGCCGCATCGGGCGGTGCCTTTCCGAGCCCGGCCATCGCCGCCTCGATGCTCGCGCCGAGCTCGCCGAATTTCTGCAATTGATCCTCGCCGATCTCCTCGCCCATGCGCTGCAGGCGGCGCAGCACCGGTAACTCGGCAATCGCCTGCACCGCGACGCCGCGCGCAAGTGCTGCTTCCGCCAACGCGATAAAGCGAACGAGGAGCTTGAGCATGGCGATTTGGCGCTGCGGCGAACAGTAGCGGTCGACTTCGGAAAAGGCGGATTGGCGCAGGAAGGCTTCGTTAAAGAGCTCCGCGCAGAGCAGTGTTAATTGCTGCGCCGGCGGCAGCGCGTCCTTGCCGACGATGCGAGCCATGCGCTCGAGATCGGCCTGCGCCTCCAACAGCGATAGCAGCCGCTCGCGCTGCGAACGCCATTCGGGATTGCCGCGCCCGGTCCACCAGGCGGCGAAGCGCGCCGCGTTCTCGGAATAGGATTGCAGGGGATGAATGGCGGGATAGAAGCGCGCCTGCGCGCGTTCGCGGTCCAGGCCCCAGAAGGAGCGCACATAGCGTTTGGTATTGCTGGTCACCGGCTCGGAGAAATCGCCGGCCGGTGGACTGACCGCGCCGATAATGGCGAGCGAGCCGTCGGCGCCCCCAAGCG